>JAMCWV010000181.1 GCA_023481025.1 Gammaproteobacteria bacterium | reverse complement strand
GTCAACAGGTGACAACGAACACGCATCCAGCCGTCGTTCCCCGTAGCACTATAACTATTCATTAGCACCTGATACTGCGCCGTTAAATCTAGTGGCTGCCAGTCTGGCTCAAGCCACGTACCCCGGTTCACCTCGAGTTTCGTAATCTGACCATCGCGATGACGCTCGGTTTCCGCAAAGGCATAACGCAAGTTACCGCCATACGGGAATTTACCCGCATGAGAACCTGCGGGCAGTGTTGCAATAATCGCTTCTTCGAGAAGGGCTTTCACTTCCGCACCCGTGAGCGGCAGAATCGATAAGAAATTAGAAAAAGGTAACAGCTCGAGCGTAACATCGCCCTCACGTAATTCACCTTCCGCTAGGTTTTGTCGAATACCGCCCGCGCCGAGCAACGCAAAATCAACGTGAGTACCGGTCACTTCTTGCACTGCCGCACTATTGGCCCACTCAAATTGGGCCAAAGCGATGAGTGGTGCAACCTGCGAGCCATGGTGATCGCTGTCGCCGTCACCAGGGCGGCGCACATGCACGAGGGTGTCTGGCAGCATGCCAATCACTTGCCCATAGGCCTGTTCAACAGCTGGTTTATACCCCGCATCAATGTGAGCGCGTAAATCCGCATGCTCCGCGGTCACATCAATGGCCGGATGCGGATGAATGAAGTCGAGAACCTGTTGGCTTTGCAACTGAGTCATTCGCGAATCCGCATGGCGCGCTGAGCTTTGAAAAAAATCGTCATTACTGAGCAAAACATTCTGTCCTGCACAATTGGTCAAGCGTCCGTCGCTAGCAAAATGCACCCGTACTTTCCCTATCGCCTGGGCATATTCGCCAGCTTGGACTATACACGTGGCATCGATACCATTTGGATTTTGCACCCATTGCGCATAGTCACCAGCGTGCCCTAAGCCTAAATCGGTAAAGTCGCCGAGAAGTGTATGCGAATGACCGCCGACAATGACGTCAATGCCGTTGACTTGCTCAGCAACTGCGACGTCGACCGAATGTCCTAAATGTGTCACCGCCACAATGTTGTAAACACCATGCGCATGAAACGCATCGACCATGGCTTGTGCGCTCGTCACTACATCGAAAAACTCGACTTCGCCGACGTGAGGGGAGATATTCGGCATATCGTCCAGCGCGAGGCCAAAAACGCCAACAATTTGATAATGTTCAGGGAGATTCTGTAGCTCTGTTAAATCATCAAAGCGCTGCTTTTGATAGCCATCAAAAGCAAAAAGCGTGTAGGCGCGAAGATTGCCTTGGTCTTTTAAATCAGGGTCACGGCTGGTGTCTATATTGGCCGCAAGCAATGGGAAGTTAATACGTGTGAGAAATTCATTGAGATGCGCATTGGTCAAGTCAAATTCATGATTTCCGAGGGCCATCGCGTCGATATTCATGCGGCTAAGAATATCTGCATTCATACGCCCTTCGTTAATTTGAAAATACGCAGAGCCCTGCCAAGCATCACCACCGTGGAGAAACAACATGGCGGTATTTTCTTCTACCGCAATCGCGCGATATGCGTTTGCCTGCTCAAGTAAACGGGGATGGCCGCCAAACTCGTTATACACCGTCAGCTCGTTAGCCCGAAAGCTTGCAGGCACCGGATCAAAGGCGGAATGGGTGTCGTTAATATGAGCGATAATCAGCTCGAACGGTTCTGGAACCACACTCGGCTCAGGACGCTCGCTACACCCCATTAACAGTGCGATAACCGCGCTTAACCAAACCACCTTTTTCATCGCAACACCTCATCAAAGCTTAATCTTTACAGTTTACCGCAAACGTAAGCTTTCACAAAACTGTCACAAATTTATGGGGTTACCTTTCCGGCTCGGAGCCGGAATTGTTTTCGTTTTCGGCTCGGAGCCGGAATGTCATTTAACATTCCATCTCTTTGCGCGGTCGGGCATAATGTTTTGCTGATGCCGTGGATGATCGCCCCTACGCACCGCAGTCGTTCACAGCGCGAAATAACAATAACAAGAAAGAGTCAACTCATGTCGCAACCTCATGATTTTCAGGCGCTGCCGGAACCCACTCCGTTTTACCGCTGGGCTGTTTTGCTATTTGTCAGTCTCGCTATGTTCGGTAACTATTACGTCTATGATTCGATGTGGCCGGTCATCGACCTCATGCGCACCGACTTAGGCTTCAGCTACCAACAAATAGGCTTGCTTTCCACCGCCTATAACGTAGCTGCACTTTGTGTTCTGCTCATTGGCGGTTACATCATCGACCGCTTTGGCACCAAAAAGGCCATCACGGTTTTTGCGCTGATTTGCCTTTTCGCCGCTTTTCTAACCGCAGCGACACCACATTACGAAGTGATTTTTGCTGGACGTTTTTTATTAGGTATCGGTGCCGAGCCGCTCATTGTTGCGGCCACAACCGTTTTGGCTAAGTGGTTTAAAGGTAAGGAGTTAAGCTTCGCCTTTGGCATCAACTTGTCTATTTCACGCCTTGGCTCTGCGTCAGCGGATTGGTCGACTTCGTTTGCAAGCCCGCTATATATGAACTGGCAAGATCCGCTCTGGTTAGCGACTGCGGTGGCTGGTATTTCCGTTTCTGCAGCCTTGCTCTATTGGATGATGGAGAAGCGTGCTGAAGGTCGCTATCAGATTGGCAGTAGCCAGGCTGCGGAAAAAATAGAACTCAAATCACTTTATAAATTTTCAGCGTCCTATTGGTATATAGTTGCTCTTTGTGTGGTGTTTTATGCGGTCGTATTTCCATTCCGCACCTTCGCGATTGACTACTTTCAGCAAGCGCACGGTATCACGCGTGAAGCAGCGGGTTTGCTCAGTAGCCTTTTACCGGTTGCAGCAATTATCCTCACGCCAATTTTTGGTTTTTGGGTCGACCGTGTGGGGCGGCGCTCGCTATTTATGGCCGTGGGCGCACTGGTCATGTTGCCGCTGTTTTTAGCGGTGACCTACTTGCCGGCTGGCCCGGACGTGCCGCTGGTCATCCCGTTTATCGGCAGCGCCATGGTACCGCTCACCTTGTTCGTGGTGATTTTTATGCTCGGCGCGGTCTTCTCCTTGATACCTGCCGTCATGTGGCCTTCGGTCGCATATATCGTCGAGGCCCGGCGATTAGGTTCAGCCTTTGCGCTCATGACAATGTGTCAACAACTCGGTTGGGCAGTGGTACCCTTTATCGTCGGCGTGCTCAATGACCGCAATAGTGCGGGGCCGGAAAATATTGCTGGCTACGCACCCAGTATGTGGTTTTACACCGCATTAGCCTCGTTTGGCTTGTACTTTGCCTACAAACTGTGGCGCAGCGAAACAGGACCAAATGCACACGGCTTGGAAACCATCACGAGTCGCGCAGGAAACTAAAGCGCGGCTGCAGTGGGCCGTTCACATCGACTTCCTCAACAAACATATCGAACGGGCGCACCCAAAGCGCCCGTTCACCATATAAAGGCCGGTACACCACCAATAACTCTTCTGTTTCTGAGTGCCGCGCGGTATCAATCACTTGATATTCGTTGCCTTTGTAGTGCCGATAAATCCCTGCTTTCAATTCTGTCATGCTTAATTCCTTTGGCTATCGATCGATTTTCTGCCAATTTTCGTTAAAAAAATAAGACTATTTGCATTCTAGGGTTGGAAACTGTCTGAACTGAATTTAGATTCATAG
>JAMCWV010000245.1 GCA_023481025.1 Gammaproteobacteria bacterium | reverse complement strand
TTCATTGAACTGCTTGAAGTTGCGAAGCAATAAAGACGGGATGCCACGATGCCAAAACGTACAGACATAAAAAGTATTTTGATTATCGGCGCGGGCCCTATCGTGATCGGCCAAGCGTGTGAGTTTGACTACTCTGGTGCGCAAGCGTGTAAGGCGCTGCGCGAAGAAGGATATCGAGTTATTTTGGTGAACTCGAATCCAGCCACGATTATGACTGATCCAGAAATGGCCGATGCGACTTACATTGAGCCGATTCACTGGGAAGTAGTTGAGAAAATTATCGAACGTGAACGTCCAGATGCAATTTTACCCACCATGGGTGGGCAAACTGCACTGAACTGTGCGCTTGAGCTTGACGCCCAAGGTGTTTTAGAAAAGTATAATGTTGAAATGATTGGTGCGACGGCTGATGCCATCGACAAAGCTGAAGACCGCGATCGTTTCGACAAGGCGATGAAAAAGATTGGTTTGGAAACGCCACGCGCTGAAATCGCCCATGGTATGGACGAAGCCTTCGATATCCTCGAGCGCATCGGTTTCCCTTGTATCATTCGTCCGTCATTCACTATGGGTGGCAGCGGTGGCGGTATCGCCTACAACCGTGACGAATTCGAAGAGATTTGTAAACGTGGTTTGTCATTGTCACGGACCAAAGAGTTACTCATTGACGAGTCGTTAATCGGCTGGAAAGAGTACGAAATGGAAGTGGTACGCGACAAAAACGACAATTGTATTATTGTCTGCGCGATCGAAAACTTTGACCCCATGGGTGTGCATACCGGCGACTCGATTACCGTTGCCCCAGCACAAACATTGACCGACAAAGAATATCAAATCATTCGCGACGCTTGCGTACTTCGCTTTCGTGGACATCAAGAATTGCTGCTAAACGCGCATCTGAGAAGCCTTTGCGTTTCAAGTAACGCAGGCTATCAGCGTCCATTCCCGCCAAGCCAAGTTGCTCAACCTCGCGTTCCAACGCGATAATTTCTTCGAGTTGAATGAGGAACCAGCGATCGATCTTGGTCAGATTAAAAACCTCGTCCAAGCTCATACCCATGCGGAATGCATCACCGATATACCAAATGCGCTCGGCACCGGTGTTGTTAGATCGTTTCCTCGACAACGCGATTGAAGTTGATATTGATGCCATTTGCGACGGTGAAGACGTTTTCATTGGCGGTATTATGCAGCACATCGAGCAAGCGGGTGTGCACTCGGGTGACTCGGCTTGTTCATTACCGCCGTATTCGTTGAGCGACATTACCCAAGCTGAACTGCGTGAACAAGTGCGTAAACTGGCGTTCGAATTGAATGTGCGTGGTTTGATGAATACCCAGTTCGCCATTCAGAACAACGAGATTTATCTGATTGAAGTTAACCCACGCGCAGCGCGCACAGTGCCATTTGTGTCGAAAGCGACCGGGATTCAATTAGCCAAAGTTGCAGCACGAGTCATGGCTGGACAGTCGTTGAAAGCACAGAATTGCTTGGACGAAGTGATTCCACCTTATTATTCGGTGAAAGAAGTCGTGGTGCCGTTTGCTAAGTTCCAAGGTGTTGATCCGATTCGTGGCCCAGAAATGCGCTCGACCGGTGAAGTCATGGGTGTTGGTGAAAGCTTTGAAGAAGCTTATGCAAAAGCCAACTTGGGTGCTGGTCAAGCCTTGCCATTAAAGGGCAAAGCCTTGCTGTCCGTGCGTGAAGGTGATAAAAAGCGCGTGATTGACCTTGCTCGTGGCCTGACTGCACTTGGTTTTAGCGTCGAAGCGACTCGTGGTACCGCTGCCGCCTTGCAGGCGCAAGGAATTCACTGTAGCGTAGTAAATAAGTTGCAAGAAGGTCGACCCAACATTGTCGACGCGGTGAAGAACGGCGAGTACAGCTACATCATTAATACGGTGGAAGGGCGTCAGGCGATTGAAGACTCAGTCTATATTCGTCGCGAAGCGCTGTTGAATAACGTCAGCTATACCACCACATTAAACGCAGGTTTTGCGGCCGTGAAGGCTCATACGGTCAACGACCGAGCTCGGGTAAGCTCGGTGCAAGAACTGCACAAGAGGATTTTGAATCAATGACAAACATTCCCATGACAGTTGCGGGTGCGGAGGCATTACGCAACGAGTTGAAGCGTTTAAAAAGTGAAGATCGGCCGCGGATTATTCAGGCGATTGCCGATGCTCGCGAGCACGGCGACTTAAAAGAAAACGCTGAGTATCATGCAGCACGCGAACAACAGAGCTTTTGTGAAGGCCGTATTCAAGAGATTGAAGCGAAGCTTTCCAATGCGCAGATTATTGACGTGACCAAGTTGCAGAACAACGGCAAAGTTGTATTTGGCGCAACGGTGACAGTCTTTAACACTAAAACGGACGAAGAAGTGACCTATCGGATTGTCGGTGATGACGAATCAGACATTAAGCAAAACTTAATTTCTGTAAACTCGCCACTTGCCCGTGCATTGATTGGTAAAGAAGTTGATGACGTTGCGGTAGTGACAACACCGAGCGGTGAAGTAGAATACGAAATCGTCAGCGTGGAATATATTTAAACGCCACTGACGCAATTCGTTTTCCTGAATAAGAGAAAGCCCCAGTTTACTGAAAAGCGAACTGGGGCTTTTTGTTGTTTGCTTTGCTCACCTTGAGCTAGCTAACAAGTATTCGGCTATTCACTTAGTAGCTTAGCAAGTTCAGCGGCTTTGCGCTCACGCCCAGTACTGCTCGTTGGCAACGGATTATGATACTCCTCAACGTCTGGGAATACTTCCTGGATTGGCTTACCGATGGCTTTAGCCAGGGCAATCGCCACAATTCGTGAGCGTGCTTGGCGCGCGACGACCTTGGAAATCAGCGACGGACTGCGTTCAATCGCATGAGCAACAATAGAAAAGTCGTATCCTTTTTCGGCGAGCGCCTTTTTAATTTGATTTTTATCCATAATTAGTTTTACATACCTGTGTTTATGAATTCCGTTTGAACTCAAATGAGTTCAATGTGCACTCATTTGAGTCATATTCAACAAATAAAACACAGGCCATAATGAATAGCAAGGAAAAGGATCAAGCGGTGGTTGTTACTTTCGACGATTTCGTTGAGAAAGGACGTCAGGCAACAGGACTCGAGGATACGACCGAGATTTTAAAATGGTTTGGATTGAGCCGTTCGGCAATGAACAATTGCCGACAACGCGGACATGTGCCGTTTTCGACCTTGATTCCAGCATTACTCAGGCAAAATTTGTCCTTGGACTGGTTTTTCCGTCCGCAGGGTGGGTTGGGTATGCCAATCTATAAAGGTTCCGAGCGGGCCACCGTCGATGCACTGCAATTTGCTGAAACCGCGCGCTATGGCAGTGACGATGCGACGATTAGCAAGGAAAGTGTCGCCAAAGTTGTCAGTTACTTCCATGCATTGCTTACGCGGCATCAAGCAAAAGTCAGCGAAGAGAACATTGATTTAATGTGGGCTGTCTATCAGTCGTTCCCGGTGGCGAGTGAACTCCGTACCCAAGTCATGGAGGCGTTAGCGGCTAGCTTGGCCAGTCGGCAGCCATAAAAAAACGCTGCGTTTGCAGCGTTTTTAGTATGCTTTCAGCCTGCGTTAGCCTTTCGGTAATCGCAGCTTAGGTTCCCGCGCCGGACGATACAGAACTAAGGTCTTGCCGA
>JAMCWV010000099.1 GCA_023481025.1 Gammaproteobacteria bacterium | reverse complement strand
TCTGCGCCTGGAGTCCAGAGAAACTGCCGACTGCAATAGACGGCTGGCAACATATTCGTCTGCAAGACATCTTCACCGACCTTGCAACCTTGCTGTTTTTGGCGCTGGCTCAAGAGGCGGTTCAATTAGGGGTTGATGCGCAGTTGACCACAGAGCAAAAGGCGTTTTTGTATATGCCGTATATGCATAGTGAATCGCTTGTCATACATGATGTCGCTATGCAGCTTTACGATCAGCCGGGGCTTGAGTACAACTTGGAGTTTGAAGTGAAGCATCGAGACATAATCGTTCGCTTTGGCCGGTATCCGCATCGCAACGCATTGCTTGGGCGTCAATCGACAACTGAAGAGCAGGAATTTTTAACCCAACCGGGCTCGTCTTTTTAACTGCGCATAAAACAACATAAGCAACATGCTGAATGTGACCAATTTTGGCACACATTCAGCATGATTTACTGTCATCGTTATTAACGCAGTTTGAGCAAACGGCGTAGGTCGCGAATGATTTCATACAGCGCGATTGCAGCAACAAATACAATCACAACAAACACGCTGCGTTCGATGTTTGCGACGCTGATGGCACCTTCCCACGTCGCTTCATTAATCCGCAGGATAGGGGCGTTGAACATTAACCATAGCGACATGCCAACAAATGCGCTGCTCACCCCGATATTGATCATGAGCAGTTGTTGCGTCCATAAGCGTGTGCGTAATTGCCACAAACTGCTCGCCACACCAATGGCAATGACAGGCGTAAACCAGAGTAGGACAGTCCATACCTCTTGATTAAATAGACTCTCAATTCCCGGGCTGGGTCGTAGTATCGGATACCAAATCACCAGCGCCAAAAACAGCAAGGTTGCAAGGTCGGTGAAGATGTCTTGCAGACGAATATGTTGCCAGCCGTCTATTGCAGTCGGCAGTTTCTCTGGACTCCAGGCGCAGAGAATATCATCATCTTTATTTCTTTCCTTGCGATCACGGGTCATGACGATAAATCCAATCGTTACCCACGTGAAGGCGAAATAACTGGCGTTTAAGAATTCGCTGGCCAAGGCCTTCATGTACAGCAGTAGCGACATATCTGTGCCGCTCAGCCAGCGGGTGGCGACTTCGAGCGATGAAATGACAAACAAAATACCGAGTACCATGTAAAGGGTATTTAGGTAAATGGGCATCAGACGGGCCGAAACCAATGGCATCGGTGGACAAAACTCGCGCGCGACTGATCGCGGGTGACCCATGTTCAAGAGTAACTCGCTTAATTGCTGGTCATTCAGTGTGCCATGCTCAGCTTCGAGTGCCTCGACTTTGTCCATGATATTCGCTTCAAGTTCGCGAGCGATATCATCGCGTTTATTGGCGGGTAATTCTCGTTTTACTGCAGCAATATAACGTTCAACCAGGTCCATGATTAATTCTCCGAATCAGGTAAATTGGTAAGCAGGGGACTGAGTGCTTGGTTTAGGGAACGCCACTCCTGCGTTAATTGTTTTAGCCGTTCTTGACCGAGCTCGGATAATTGATAATAACGGCGTTCTCGGCCACCGCCGTGCTTCCACTCACTGTCTAACAGGCCTTGCTCGGCAAGTCGGCGGATCAATGGGTATAAGGTTCCTTCGTCAATATCGATACCGCCGTCTTGCAATTGTTGCCTAAGCGAGTAGCCATAATGCGGCTCCCGCAATGAGGCGAGTACCGCTAAAGCCAGTACACCGCGGCGTAGTTCAAGCTTCAGTTTGTCGCTAGGTAGAGTCGCCATTTTTTTCCCTTTTGAACAATTGGAATTTACTGTGCGTGATATACTAGTTATCACATACTATGTCATACACAGTATTTATACTAGGTGAAACACAGTATTAGTGCAAGAAATTATTTTTGTAGCTCATTGCGTTTTACTGAAAGGTTGAAACGACGCAGGAATGACGAACAAAAATGAGGCCATGGTGGCCTCATTTTTTGGGGAGAAAGCGCGGTTATTCGCCGCGTAATTGTCGGTATAACGACACACCGCGTGAGTGTTTCGGCGCAGGAATGCCAAGATAGTCAGCGACCGTGGGTGCCATGTCAATTAACCGTGAACCGGGAATTCGGTTGGCTGGAAAATGCTGACCGTAAGCACAGGTGACGGTATACATGTCAGGATTAGTTGAAGCATGCGAGTGTCCTGCCGAAATGCGGCCGTTAACATCAATAGCCGAATCGCCCGTTACACTGCGACTTGGTGCATAACCACGTACCGTATCCCAATACACGTCGCCGCCAGCCGCGCCACCAATCCCGAGTTCCGGGTGCTCACTGGCGATGTAGACACGCTCGATCACCCGATTGCCGTTTGCGTCACGGAGGCTTTCTAAGGCGGCAACAATACGGTCGATAACTTCAGCTTTGTCTTCTTCAGCAACAATACCACGGCGCCATTCTTGAGTGTTCACGGTAATCCAATAGGCATTAGGCGATACGGCTAACGAGCGGCTGAGATCGACCATGCCATTGTCATCTAAAAATTGTAAACCTGCTTCCTGGAGCAAGACATTGGGTAGGAAGCTTTGCCAGCTGGGGCGCATGCCATGGTCGCCGCCGACAAAGAGTGCACTCTCAGGCTCACTGGCTAAGGACATCAAGTGCTGTAAACGCATATCGACGAGCTGCCAAGTCCGTGTGCGCAAATCCCGTGCGCGAGCAGCATGTTCAGCGTTGTAATAGGGTGAGTCGGTTGCCATGTAACCTGAAATCGTATGGTCGATTGAGTCACCCATCGGGAAGTAATCAACCAGTAAGTCGACGCCGAGCTCATTCCAGAAGAACGCCGAACCTTTATTGAATAGACGAGTGGCAAGTTCGGCGGTTTCTAAGTAGCGCGCTTCGGCAGTGCCGTCACCATTTTCGAAAAGCGGAGCGCCAAAGCCGCCGCGGTTATACATGCGCGTGGCAGAATTACCAAACCAACCACGAACCTCGGCATTGTATCGTGCTAATTGATCGTTATGGTTGATATCCATCACATGCATGGCTGGATGGTAGAGCAAAAAATCAGAGCCATCGGCAGCGGCTTCAAATAAGCGCAAGCGCAGGAAGGTGTCGCCTTGGTTGGTTGTCACTTGCAACGGGTCAGAGAAATAGCGAGCAAGCTCACGATCCTGTGGCGGTGTGTTTTCAACCGGATGGGCTACAGCGACGATGGCGTCTGTACCATCTGGGCGAGTATTTACGGCAACCCGATCGTACGCTTTGTCGCCATAAAAGATTCCATAAAAAGTGCCAGCACGATTCTGCCAGCGGAAATAGCGTGGTGCGAC
Organism: Gammaproteobacteria bacterium; assembly: GCA_023481025.1. Next base: position 381 of record JAMCWV010000099.1, on the reverse strand, counting down.
TTGGGCATCGTCGATGCTTAATGCGTCGAGATTCTCCCAGCGAATATCTGAAAGCCATTCTACGTCATTTGCTGTCAATGCAGCGTCGAAGTTGACTTGGATGTTGTAACCGTTCATCACGGTGAGATTGTCTTGTTCGTAAGCAGAGGAAATACGAGCTTGATCTGCGGTCGCTTGAGCATTCGGTTGCCCGATGCGCGCGGGAAAACCGGGAACTTGCGGTGCTTGGGTGACGTGATGACCGCCAGCAGAGCGACCATTCAAGGCAGCTGTTACCCAAATCGGCTCTGCGGCGGAATTGGTGCTTTCGTATCCAGAGACTAAGTTCATGACCGTGTTTTGGTCACGAGGTAAACGATGTGCGGTATTGCCTGTTAGACA
>JAMCWV010000190.1 GCA_023481025.1 Gammaproteobacteria bacterium | reverse complement strand
GTTCATTCCTTTATACACATCAAACATACAATACACTATAATGCTAAAGTGTTTGTTGTCAAATAAAAAGGCAGATTTCTCTGCCTTAATACACAATATACATAGTTCAAGGTACTATATATAACCGAAGGACCTTTTTTATGCGCATATCGAAATGCTTAGTTAAGCTTTTCTTTGATACGTGCAGATTTACCACTACGCTCGCGAAGATAGTAAAGCTTCGCACGACGTACCGCACCGCGACGCTTGACAGTAATGCCAGCAATCAATGGGCTGTGAGTCTGGAACGTACGCTCAACACCTTCACCGTTCGAGATTTTACGAACAGTAAATGCGCTGTGCAAGCCACGGTTACGCTTACGAATGACCACACCTTCAAAGGCCTGGATACGCTCGCGCTCACCTTCTTTAACCTTTACATTGACGATAACAGTGTCACCCGGAGCAAATGCCGGGAGATCTTGCTTCAGCTGCTCGTCTTCGAGCTGCTTCAAGATGTTTTTATTAACTTTAGCCATGATTTTCTCCACCTAGAATATACTACCCAAGCTACTGGTCTTGTTGCGCTGCGATAAACGCTGCCAACAACGTTTGCTGCTCGTCAGTCAGAGCTAGGTTATTAAGTAGTTCTGGTCGCCGTTGCCAAGTTCGCCCAAGGGCTTGTTGTAACCGCCACCGCCTAATTTCTTCATGATTCCCACTCAGTAACACTGGTGGAACCTGCTTGCCATCGAGAACTTCCGGACGCGTATAATGTGGACAATCGAGTAACCCATTCGCGAAAGAATCTTCCACGGCAGAATCCTGATGCCCCAATACCCCGGGAACCTCACGTGCGAGTGCATCGATCATCACCATTGCCGGGAGCTCGCCACCACTGAGAACAAAGTCTCCGATAGACCACTCTTCGTCAATATCTGACTCAATGACACGCTCGTCAATTCCCTCGTAACGACCGGCCACAAGTACCAACGCTGCATGTTGTGAAAGTTCACGAACACCTTGTTGGTCCAATTTACGGCCTTGCGGTGATAAATAAATCACTTTCGGTACCTGCCCCGACTGCGCTTCAATACCTGCTTTCGCTTCTTGAATTGCAGCCCGTAAAGGCGCCACCATCATCAACATTCCGGGACCTCCGCCGTAAGGACGGTCATCCACAGTCCGATGACGATCAGTTGCATAATCACGCGGGTTCCAAGTCTGAACAGTTAAACGTTCATCATTGACAGCCCGACGCGTCACACCGAACTCAGTAATCGCATTGAACATATCCGGAAACAGGGTCACAACCCCGACGTGTAAACGTTCAGCCATTAGAAATCAGCTGGCCAGTCTACCGTAATCCGGCCTGCTTCCTGATCAACACTCACAACGTATTGTGACTGAATGAAAGGAATCAGACGTTCGCGCTTACCAAACGCATCGTTAGCGTTTGCTTTCACCACCAACACATCGTTGGCGACGGTTGAAAGCAAGTGACTGACTTTCCCCATGTTGTAATTCTCAGAATTAACAACATCAAGGCCAACCAAATCACGCCAGTAATATTCATCTTCAGGCAATTCCGGTAACTCTGTTGCCGGAACTGCGATATCGAGCCCTGTGTACTGTTGTGCAGTATCACGATCTTCGACACCTGCAAGCTTGGCGACAAGATCTTTATTATGCCAGCGCCATTGGCTGACTTCGATCTCACGCCATTGTCCGTTACGGCCAATTAGCCACGGACGATAGTCAAAAATGCCTTCTTGCTCATCCGTAAATGCATTAATTCGCACCCAGCCTTTGATCCCATACACGGCTCCAATGTTGCCTAGTACGACAGCGTCAGCATTTTTATGGGCGTCTTTTTGCATACGTTTCGCTTCTTCCACTTTTAACTGTAATTTTTAACCGGGTTGATTAAGCCGCTTTACGCGCGTCTTTGATCAACTTAGCTACGCGGTCAGACACTTGCGCGCCTTGGCCGACCCAGTGTTCAATCCGATCCAGATCGATACGAACTTTCTCTTCTTGACCACGAGCTACCGGGTTAAAGAAACCGACATTTTCAATGAAACGACCATCACGGGCGTTCCGGCTGTCGGTAACTACCATTTGGTAGAATGGACGCTTCTTAGCGCCACCCCGTTGTAAACGAATGGTTACCATTACCGTTATCCTATGTTTTTCAATGTTTTCAAAGGTTAAAGAACCCCTTCCGACGGCTAGCCGGAAGGGTCGCAATATTCTACGGAATTTCTCTGCAAATGCAAGTAATATCGAGGTTCGTTAACGTCCGGGGAACATTCCTGGTGGCATTTTACCGCCGAGCTGACGCATCATCTTCGCCATCCCGCCGCCTTTCATTTTCTTCATCATCTTTTGCATTTGACTAAATTGCTTCAGCAATTTATTCACGTCTTGCACCTGCACCCCAGAGCCCGTAGCGATTCGACGCTTACGTGAGCCCTTAATAATATCTGGGTGCTCGCGTTCTTGTGGGGTCATGGAGTTAATAATCGCTTCCATCCGCACGGTCACTTTGTCGTCCATTTGGCCTTGCAGTTTACCGGCCATTTGTCCCATGCCAGGCAATTTGTCCATCAACCCCATCATACCGCCCATGTTGCGCATCTGTTGAAGCTGTTCTCGGAAGTCTTCCAAACTAAACTTGCCGCTCTTCATGACCTTCTTGGCCACTTGTTCGGCTTTCTCTCGGTCAACTTTCGACTCGACTTGTTCAATCAGGGACAGCACGTCACCCATGCCAAGAATACGCGACGCAATCCGATCCGGATGAAACGGTTCGAGCGCATCATTCTTTTCACCGACACCCAAAAATTTAATTGGCTTGCCGGTAATGTGGCGAATCGAAAGTGCAGCACCGCCCCGCGCGTCACCATCGACCTTGGTCAGAATCACCCCAGTTAATGGCAGCGCTTCGTTAAAGGCTTTGGCAGTGTTAGCCGCATCCTGCCCCGTCATCGCATCAACAACAAACAGCGTTTCAATCGGCTGAATGGCGGCATGCAAATCTTTAATTTCCGTCATCATGGCTTCGTCAACCGCAAGACGACCCGCGGTATCCACCAACACAACATCAATAAATTTCTTTCGAGCGTGGTCGATCGCCGCAGTGGCAATCGCCACCGGCTTTTGGTCGACCGACGACGGGAAGAATTCAACCTCAACATCAGCTGCTAGGCGCTCTAACTGAGCTATCGCCGCTGGACGATAAACGTCAGCACTGACCACCAGTACTTTTTTCTTTTGCTTTTCTTTTAAGAATCGCGCCAGCTTGCCAACACTGGTGGTTTTACCAGCACCTTGCAGACCCGCCATCATAATGACTGCCGGTGGCTGAGTGGCTAAATTCAGTGGCGCATTCGCTTCACCCATCGCCGCTTCAAGCTCAGTGCGGACAATTTTAACGAACACCTGACCTGGGTTGAGGTTCTTGTTCACTTCCACGCCGAGCGCACGTTCTTTCACTTTGCCTATAAATTCTTTGACCACAGGCAAAGCGACGTCAGCTTCAAGCAACGCCATGCGCACTTCGCGCAGCGTGTCTTTGATATTGTCTTCAGTTAGGCGACCACGCCCACTAATATTGCGCAAACTCTGGGATAAACGTTCGCTCAGGTTTTCAAACATACTCTCTTCCTGTCTGCCGAGTTTCGGGTATTATACGGAAT
>JAMCWV010000127.1:1321-3687 GCA_023481025.1 Gammaproteobacteria bacterium | reverse complement strand
ATGACGCCCAACAACTGTTGGCGAATGTCAGAGCCATTGTCGAAATTAATCAGCAGTTAGAAATGATCAAAGGTGGCGGCGGTGCATTAACCCGCGAAAAGATTGTTGTCGCCGTTGCGGAGAAAGTCATTTGTATCGCCGACACATCGAAGCTAGTGGATGTTCTCGGTCAATTTCCGCTGCCAGTTGAAGTTATTCCGATGGCGCGTTCATATGTCGCACGTGAAATCGTCAAGCTGGGCGGCGATCCTCTTTATCGTGAGGGCGTCGTGACCGACAATGGCAACGTTATTCTTGACGTTTATAGTCTACATATCGAAAAACCGGTAGAACTTGAAGCCAAACTCAATCAAATTACAGGGGTTGTCACCAATGGATTGTTTGCAGCGCGCCCTGCAAACATTGCCTTGCTGAGTGATGGCGCTTCTGTTTTTACTTATACACGCTAAGCTTTGTTAAGGAATCATTCATGCAGCCGTCGTTTTCATTGGCCAAAGACAAAATAAAAATCCTCTTACTTGAAGGCGTGCATCCGAGTGCGGTGCAGTGTTTTCAAGAACATGGCTACCATGAAATTGAACAACACGCGACGGCCATGAATGAAGATGAACTGGCAGCAAAAATTGGCGACTATCATTTTCTTGGTATTCGTTCGCGTAGCCAGCTAACGCGCAAGGTACTCGAAAAAGCAGAACGCCTTAATGCCATTGGTTGTTTCTGTATTGGGACCAATCAAGTTGACACGCAAGCAGCGCGTGAATTCGGTATTCCGGTCTTTAACGCACCGTTTTCTAATACTCGCAGCGTCGCCGAACTGGTATTGGCGGAAATGATTATGCTGCTGCGCAAGATCCCGGAGAAGAACGCTGCTTGTCACCGCGGCGGTTGGTTAAAGTCGGCTTCAGGCTCGCATGAAGCGCGTGGTAAAACGTTAGGCATTATCGGTTACGGCCATATCGGTTCGCAGCTTGGCGTACTTGCTGAGCAACTTGGGATGCGTGTAGTTTTCTACGATATTGAGAACAAGCTGTCGATGGGTAATGCCTTACCCATGCCTTCATTGCCAGCCTTGCTACAAACGGCCAATGTGGTGTCACTGCATGTACCAGAAACCGAGCAGACCCGGAATTTAATTACCGCCAGTGAACTGGCGTTAATGCAACCGGGTGCGCTGCTGATCAACGCTTCACGTGGCACCGTGGTGGACATCGACGCACTGGCCCAAGCATTGCGTGACGGTCACTTAAATGGCGCGGCAATTGATGTTTTCCCGGTGGAGCCAAAGGGCAATAACGACGAATTCGTGTCACCGTTGCGTGGCTTGGATAACGTTATCTTGACTCCGCATGTGGGTGGTAGCACCCAAGAAGCGCAGGAAAACATTGGCGTAGAAGTGACTCATAAACTGATCAAGTACTCGGACAACGGTTCGACCTTGTCTGCAGTCAATTTCCCAGAAGTGAGCTTGCCGGTGCATCAAGGCTGTAGCCGACTCTTGCACATTCACCGCAATCAGCCGGGAATGATGAATCGAATTAACCAAGTGTTTGCCGATTTAGGCGTGAATATCTCGGGTCAGTTCCTGCAAACCGACAGCGAGCTTGGCTATGTGGTGATGGACGTGAATAGCGACCAGGCCCCGGAAGTGCTTGAGCAACTCAAAGCCATTCCGGGTACCATTCGTTGTCGCGTATTACACTGATTGCGGCTTGCCACCACGGACGGTATCTTCCATTGACTCATGTGACGAGTGACGCACATCTTTGCCTTGTACATTGTAAATAATGTACTCGGCAATGTTCTGGCAACGGTCACCAATCCGCTCCAGTGAGCGAGCTGACCACACGACATCCATAATCTTCGGAATACTGCGCGGATCTTCCATCATGTAGGTCATTAGCTGACGCATCATCCCTTCGTATTGACGGTCGATGTTGTTATCGAGCTTATGCACTTCCAACGCCGCCTCGACGTCCATGCGCGCAAACGAATCCAATGCTTGACGCAGCATGTTGACGACGAGTTGCCCCAGATTTTCCAAGCCAATTAACAGATGTTTCTGGTCGCTGGTAAAGTTTTCTTTCGCCACGCGCGCCAGTCGTTTAACTTCATCACCAATGCGCTCGAGATCTGCAATCGTCTTTAACGTCGCCACAATGAGACGCAGGTCGCTGGCCGTCGGCTGACGTTTAGCGATAATCCGCGTACACGCACCGTCAATGTCCATCTCCAACGAGTTGATTTTTTTGTCGTTCGATAACACCGTATCCGCCAAATTAGCATCATTGGTTTCAATGGCTGTCAGCGCGTCAGTTAATTGCTTTTCAACCAAGCCACCCATCGACAACACTGCGTTTTTGTACATG
>JAMCWV010000127.1:0-1311 GCA_023481025.1 Gammaproteobacteria bacterium | reverse complement strand
AACACTCTCCAGTTCACTATTGAACTGCTCAGAAATGTGTTTACCTTTTTGCATTCTTAATCACCTCAACCAATTGGCTTAGCCGTAACGACCCGTAATATAGTCTTCTGTTTGCTTCTTCGCCGGCGTGGTAAATAACGTGTTGGTGTCGGCGTATTCAATCAATTCACCCATGTACAAAAACGCAGTTTGGTCGGAGACACGCGCCGCTTGCTGCATGTTGTGAGTGACGATAACAATGGTGTATTGCTCTTTTAACTCGTTAATTAGCTCTTCAATTTTCAGCGTCGAAATTGGGTCAAGCGCTGACGCCGGTTCGTCGAGTAATAAAACCTCCGGCTCAATCGCAATTGCACGGGCAATCACCAAACGCTGCTGCTGACCACCTGACAAGCCGAAGGCGTTGTCATGCAGACGATCTTTCACTTCATCCCAAAGTGCGGCGCCACGGAGTGACTGCTCGACGACCTCGTCGAGCGTACGGCGGTCGTTCACACCTTGTAGGCGCAGGCCATAAGCGACATTTTCATAAATCGATTTGGGAAACGGGTTCGGTTTTTGGAACACCATTCCCACCTGGCGACGCAATTCGGCAACGTCGACATTCGGCTGATAAATATTCTCGCCGTCGAGTAAGATTTCGCCGGTAATCGTACAGCTATCCACCAAGTCATTCATGCGATTAAAACAGCGCAGCAGGGTTGATTTACCACAACCAGACGGACCGATAAACGCAGTCACCTTCTTTTCCGGAATGACCAAATTAATGCCTCGGAGTGCTTCGTCCTTTCCGTAGGATAAGCGCAGATCTTTCACTTCCAACTTACGCGGCAACGCATCGATATTCACTTCTGACGGTGCAGCTAAATGGGTTTTAATTGTCGGCTTTTCAGTTTGCTGTTCCATAAGACTCACTTCGCTCTTAAATTAAATTCGTGGTTATCATCAAATCATTCGTTAGTCTGAGTCGCTGCGATATTTTTCCCGCAGGCGATTCCGAATGCTGATTGCAGTTAAGTTCAGAATGACGATCAATAACACTAGAACCAAGGCCGTGGCGTAAACCAGTGGACGCGAGGCTTCAACGTTCGGGCTTTGGAAACCCACATCAAAAATGTGGAAGCCAAGGTGCATAATCTTGCGTTCTAGATGGACGAATGGGAATTCACCATCAATTGGCAGATTCGGCGCCAATTTAACCACCCCGACGAGCATCAGCGGCGCAACTTCGCCCGCTGCCCGCACAATCGCAAGAATTAATCCTGTCATCATCCCCGGCGTTGCCAAAGGCACGACCACGCGGTATTTGTT
>JAMCWV010000088.1 GCA_023481025.1 Gammaproteobacteria bacterium | reverse complement strand
TTCAGAACACCCGGAGAGTCGGTATTTTGTCTTTAATGAAAAAGGGCAATTAGTTGCCTCTGAAGAGTCCCTCAGTGAAAATTATCAGGACGCAGGAATTCTTGATATCCATAAGCTCACCAACCCGATTTATGCACAAATTTATCAGCAAGTTGAGCCTGTTTTTGCTGGGCGTTCGCCCGTGGTATTGCCGAATGCAATTCCCGGTCAGCTTCTGATTGCTCAACCTTTAGAGGTCGCCGACTGGTGGCATGTGACCCTGTATCCGTACGCTGAGATTCAACGTGCCGCCTTACGAACACCACTGCAAGTCAGTTTTTCCGCCCTGATCTTGCTGTTAGTCATTCTCTCCATTGTTTACGTCTTCGTGAGCCGCTACGTCGCCGACCCGATTCAACGCCTCGCAAAACTCTCAGAGTTGATTGGTAACAAGCAATATGAAGCGGTGATTCAAAGTCGTTTATTGCATGAAGACATTCGCAGTGAGGTCGGTCAGCTGATTCGCGCCTTCCGCGCCATGGCGCAACGCCTATTGGAAAACCAAAATAATTTAGAGGGGCTGGTCGAGCAGCGTACCAAAAAGCTCGCGCAAATCCTCTGTGAAACCATTGCCAATTTAAAGCTTGAACATCGTGCCTCGCCGACTGGCTTCCTTACGATGAGCTTCGGTGTCGCTTTGCTCGACGCAGGTTTGAGTGGCAGTGATAACGTCAATCACGTCGATAAGCTTTTGTATCAAGCTAAGCGTCTCGGCGGTAACCAAGTCTATAGCTCGATTGACAAGGACACATAAAAAAAGCAGCCGGGGATGCGGCTGCTTTTCAGAACCAATTTGCTTTACAGAATGAAACGGCTTAAATCTTCATCTTCCGCGAGTTCATTCAGGTGTGCATTGACATAATCACGGTCAATGGTGAGCTGTGAGCCTTCCATATCTGACGCTTTGAATGATACTTCTTCCATGAGTCGCTCAAGCACCGTGTGCAGACGACGCGCGCCAATGTTTTCGGTTTTTTCGTTCACTTGCCAAGCAATTTCAGCAATACGACGAATCCCGTTTTCGGTAAAGCTAACCTCAACACCTTCGGTCGCCATTAACGCCGAATATTGGACCGTTAACGATGCACTCGGCTCGGTCAAAATACGGACAAAGTCTTCCGTTGTCAGCGCTTTCAGGTTCACTCGAATTGGCAAACGTCCCTGCAACTCAGGAATCAAATCGGACGGTTTAGCAACCTGAAACGCTCCCGATGCAATAAACAAGATATGGTCGGTTTTGACCATGCCATGTTTCGTGCTTACTGTCGTACCCTCGACGAGTGGCAGCAAATCACGTTGCACACCTTCGCGGGACACGTCCGGTCCGCTGCTTTCACCGCGTTTACAAATCTTGTCGATCTCATCGAGGAAGACAATTCCGTTCTGTTCGACCGAGTGGATCGCCTTTTCCTTGATTTCTTCTGGGTTAATCATTTTCGCAGCCTCTTCTTCAATCAGCTGCTTAAACGCGTCTTTAATTTTTAACTTACGCTTTTTCGTTTTGCCGCTACCCATGTTTTGAAACATGCTTTGCAATTGCGACGTCATTTCTTCCATGCCTGGGGGAGCCATAATTTCAACACCCATTGCCGGCATTGAAATATCGATTTCGATTTCTTTGTCGTCTAACTTACCTTCGCGCAACTTCTTGCGAAACACCTGCCGCGTCGACTGTGACTCATCTTCTTGCTTCGGCTCATCACCCCAAGTTCGCTGTGGTTTAGGTAATAAGGTATCGAGAATTCGCTCTTCAGCAAGATCTTCCGCCCGATGGCGCATTTTCGCCATTTCTTGCTCGCGCATCATTTTGAATGCGGTGTCGGTCAGGTCCCGGATAATCGAGTCGACCTCTTTACCGACATAACCCACTTCGGTGAACTTGGTCGCTTCAATCTTAATAAATGGCGCATTCGCAAGCTTGGCCAATCGCCGTGCGATTTCAGTTTTACCGACACCGGTTGGACCAATCATGAGGATATTTTTCGGCGTCACTTCCTGACGTAATTCGTCGCCGAGCTGCATTCGCCGCCAGCGATTCCGAAGTGCCACTGCAACCGCGCGCTTGGCATCTTGTTGGCCAATAATATGACGATTCAATTCGTCGACAATTTCCCGAGGGGTCATAGTAGACATGCTTACTCCTTGGTTACAGCAGGCTCGGCATCAAGCACTTCAATCGTTTGGAATCTGTTGGTAAAGACGCAAATGTCACCAGCAATGGTGAGTGCTTTTTCAACAATGGTAGGGGCATCTAAGTCGGTATTTTCCAGCAGGGCTCGCGCAGCACTCTGGGCAAATGCGCCGCCAGAGCCAATTGCGATTAAATCATTTTCCGGCTGGACGACATCGCCGTTACCGGTAATGATCAGCGAGGTCGTTTTGTCGGCCACCGCCAGTAAGGCTTCTAATTTACGCAGCATGCGATCGGTTCGCCAGTCTTTTGCAAGTTCGACAGCGGCTTTGGTGAGATGACCTTGATGTTGTTCAAGCTTAGATTCAAATCGCTCAAACAGGGTAAATGCGTCGGCAGTACCACCGGCAAAGCCAGCGAGAACCTTGCCATGATAAAGGTGACGCACTTTTTTGGCGTTGCCCTTCATCACCGTGTTACCTAGTGAAACTTGACCGTCGCCGCCAATAGCGACTTTGTCGCCGCGACGCACTGAAACGATTGTGGTCATATCCTATCCTCTCTATCGGTTATACACGCTAGATGAGGATGCGACGGCGGAAATTCAAGTGTAAACGTGGTGAAGCACTAAAAATTAGCGCGTTAATCGAGGTTCCACAGCCAAATCTGACAACCATAAATACCTGAGCGTTGCAATTGATTATTCACGCGTTGTGCTGCCCGTAAGTTCTCGAACGGACCTAAAATCACCCGATACCACCGGCCATTGCTACCGGTTGACTCACGGACTTGTGATTCAAACCCATGCATGGCGATGCGCGCGCGTAAATTGTCGGCATCGGAAAACTGCCGAAATGACCCGCATTGCATCAAGCGGCGACGTGATTCGGCAGTTTCTGGAACCTCAACTTCCACCTGTTTTTGCTCAAGTTCAGAGATGTAACCCCAACGCTCAGCTGGAATTTCAGGTAACGGGTCAAGGTCTGGAGCTGTGACGGTCGGTGCTGGCGTCTCAGTGCTGACCGGCTCATCAAGCGCAGGTATCTGTTCTTCACCACCGTGTCGCAAGAACCATAAAAAGGCGGTAAACACAGCAACAACAAGAACGACTAAAACAACCACTTTAACCGGCGCAGGCTGTTGCTGGCTTGCGCCTTTACGTACAGCCCCGCCACGCTTCGCTGACTTGCGTGCACCCGGCTTACTGCCGCGTTTCTTGTTGTTCTTTGGATTGCCGCGCTTTGCGTAATCAACCGCCATAAATGACTCTTACATCCGTTCTAGTGTTGGAATACCTAACAAGCCTAAACCCGTTTCAAGAATGCGTGCTGTTAATGCCGCCAGCTTTAACCGACTCATTTTTAACGCTTCATCGTCACTGTTCAAAATTGGGCAGGCCTCGTAGAAAGACGAAAACGCACCGGCAAGTTCAAACAAGTAACCACAAAGGAAGTGCGGCATGCCTTTATTGCCAACTGACGCAATGATTTCTGGGAACTGTGCGAGTTTACCCGCTATG
>JAMCWV010000049.1 GCA_023481025.1 Gammaproteobacteria bacterium | reverse complement strand
TTTGGATCGTTCTTAATGTAAAGGTTTTGGCTGCTAGTCGAAAGGTATAATGACAACACGGATAATTCGCGCCTCGAATTCATCTGCTAAATTGACATTCTCTCCACGAACGAACAGTAGTTCGAACGACCTTTCCGAAACCGCGGGTTCAACATCGAACTCGATGACAATTTCATTCGCGCCCGCTGTAAACTCAAATTCAGTCATTGCGAAGTCATAATCCGTTCCGGCAACGGCGGTTTGGTCTTGCGGATACACTTCGATGACACCTGCTAAAGGCGCAGCGCTCGAGAACGGCAACACGATCCGGCGTGACTTGTTCGCGTCTACATCGTCGGGGTCTGGGGCAGTCATCTGAACTGTGTTCGTAATCGGTAGACGCAGTGTGGGGATGTCCGCGGTATCGCGCGGATCAATTTGCACGGTGACAGCACGATTTGCCGGAAGCACCAATTCACTGGCATTTGAAAACACAAGTTCAAACTCGCGCGGTTGATCTGATGACGAGGGCAATACGGTAAAGGTCACGGCAATTTCACGACTATTAAGGCTAACCTCTTGCTGCACTTGCGCGACTTCAATAAAGTCGATACCTGCTGCGGCACTACCGTTGCGACTACGGATGGTCACCGCTCCGTCGTCAAGCATCGGCTGAGATAACTCAAAATAAAGTGTAATGTCTTGTTCATTCGTTGTTGGGGTTGGCACTCGGATTAAGCTTGGCGCTAGAGTCAAAGTTGGCAGCGGTGCAGGTCCACCCGCCGAGACTATATGCACTTGTAACTCGCGAGTGGCCGGCAACGTCACCCCATCAGGACTATACAACTCTATACGGAAAGTACGCTCGTCGATATTTGCTGCATTGGCCAACAAGGAAAAAGGCACAGCGATTTCCTTTGCCCCGGCAGGAATTTCAATCATTCCGTCTTGTCCGGTAAAATCTACAGCGCGGCGCGCACTTTCGTCGACAAAACTGACGCCAACTGATCCAGCTACGGGCATGGCTTCACTTAATGGTAAGCGTAAGGTGTATGCCTGTGTTCCAGCTACCGGCGCATGATAATTTCTGGCGCTTGGTACGGCTACACTTGGCACTACCACGCCGTCGTTATTGCTATGGACTATTTCCACTGGAATGCGGCGATTCGTTGGTAAGTCGATGCCTTGGCCGTGGACAACTTGAATTTCAAACTGCAGATTTTCAGTCGTATTTGCATCATGTAAGATTTCAATTTCGAATGCCCATTCCTGGGCACCCGCATGAACGCGCTGTGCATCATCGCCAATGGCTGAAACCGCGACAAAGTGAATATCCGATTCTGCGGTGTTGTCGACGGTTTGCCACTCGATGGTCGCCGCTTCAACCAGCGGACGGTCGAATGGCACAACAATTGGATAGCGTACACGCTCGCGTTCTGCCGAAGGCATCCGCAGAGAGAGCTCTGTTGGTAACAGAACATTCGGCTGTTCAGGCACTGTTGCTTCACCGTAGGTCAAGGTCACCGTGGTTTCCCGATTAGCTGGCAATTCGAAACCTTCAGCATTTCAAAACTGCAACCGGAACGAACGTTCAGCGGTATTCACATCACCCATTAATGGCAAGAAAAAATCGAGTTCGGTTTTGCCAGCGGTTACACGACAACGCGATGCGGTGCAGTTATCGCCCGTCACTGTTTGATAATGCTCGCCCTCGCGCGCTGTTCCCGCCACCGTACGAATTTCCACTGAGCCATCGTTCGCGAGGGCCGCAGAGAAGGGAATGACCACTGAGAAGTTTGCTTGCCCGGATGGAGGCGCGACAAAACTGAGCTCAGTCGGGATATTCAGAGTAACTGGGCTGTCTGGCTCGGTTGGCTCATTCGCAGAAAGAATAATACTATGTTGGACACTATTACCTAATGTCGCATGGGTTGCACCGGTGAGCTCAATGCGGAATTGTCGATCTGCCGTGCGACCGCTGTCATTCAGCAAGCGCACAGGGATGTTTGCCTGGCGTTCGCCTGCAGCAAAGGTAATGCGTGAAATTTCTAGCTCAAAGTCACGGCCAGACAATGCAGACCCTTCAACAAAGCGGAAACGAACTTCACCAGCTGCCGGCGCAGGTCGCGACAAGGTGACCGGAATGTAGTAATTTAGCTCACTGGCGTTAGCAGCAAAATGAACGGTCTCCATACCACTAATCGTCACTTCAGGATAAGGATTGTTCACCGCCCCTGGGCGATCGTCCGGATGTTCTTCGCTACAACCACTCAGCATCAAAGCCACAAACAGCATTCCTATCAACGCGCGACTGCCGCCTGCTACGTTTTTAAAAAAAACACGTCCTGACTCACAATAGTTAAACAACACTTGCAACATACATAGGCATCCTTGAATTTAGCTTGGTAACGCGCACCATGAAGTCAAATTGATCCGAATATCGGTAATAACTATAATGAAAAGATTGACAGCTGCATACCCTACAATGATCACATATGAACGGGAACAAACGCTAAAATCAGTTGACGCCTAACATCCAGAGGTAAACACGTCTACAATTGGGGGAGAAGAAGCATTAACCGCACGTGTATAGCGAATACGGCAGTTGTTGTTGTTAGTAGCAACGCCTTTGGGGCGAAAGTTCCGTTGATTACCTGAGCCAGTTACCGTGTATTCATGATCAGCAAGAACTCTATCAATACCCGCCTCAGAAGCATTCGGATAGCCATAATGGGTGCGGATAAACTCGGTTGGCGCACAATTCTGCTGCAAGCAAATGCGCGTGCGTACCGTATTATTGGCCGCCTCATTCACATTACAAACCGCATCTAATTCGCATTTAGATCTAGTCATGGGTACGGCAGCATTTATAGCACCCGCCATGCCGCGTAACGCTGCAATACGCGCATCTGTGTGGAAATCAAAAAACCGAGGGGCTGCTACTATGGCCACAATGGCCAAAATGATGATCACGATAATCAGCTCTAGCAGCGTAAAGCCTTGGTAGGTACGAACTGGTGGGTGCGCCATTTGCTTGCTCCATGGAATACAATGTGCATTTATTAATGTACGCGCTGTGGAGTTTTTTAACCTATGTCAGATGGTATAGGTATTAGCTGTTCCGTGTTTTGGTGTGCTTTTCCGTGAAGAGTATAATTTGAAATACGCGGATACTCGGAATGAGGAAAAATTAACTTAACAGACAAACCTTGGATTACTCAGTATAAAAAAGGCTTCCGAAGAAGCCTTTTATTACACTAAATTAAGTGATTTGATTAGCAACCGTTGGTAACTGAAAAGATTACTGGTGGAGCTGCAACGATAGGATCAGGGGTCGCAGTAGGGTCTGCCTCCACGGCCGCACGATACACCACGTAGCAAAGCGGAGTTCCAGCAGCAACAACTGTGTTATTCGTAGGGAAAATTAACAAGTCACCAGCCTGAACGCCTTCTGAACCGGCTGCAGCATCAACAGAAGCAGCAATAACAGCGCTAAAGTCTGACATCTCAACAGCGTTAGTAATTCCGCCACTGATCACACCCGCAGCATAGCGAGTGCCAGTAGTTAATGTAACCGTTGTACCAAACTCATCTACATCAACAGACGCAGGGATACCGCCTTTTAATAAGGCTTTTGCGTAAACTAGAGCAGATGCTGCTTTAACGCTTCCTTCCATTCCTTGAACAGTGCTCGCCCGCGCATCAGATGCAAAGTTAAAGAACCGTGGTGCTGCGGTTACTGCCAAAATACCTA
>JAMCWV010000114.1 GCA_023481025.1 Gammaproteobacteria bacterium | reverse complement strand
TTTCTCTAAGATACCGTCGAGTTCAGATAACAGCGGGTGGTCGCTCAGTAACGGCCATTCTGGTAGAGGTTGGTCCGGACCACCAATTGGCAACGGCGAGGTAAAGTCGAAGTCACTGTGTTCGAGTTGGGCTTCGGCGACTAAGCGCTGCCCAAGTGCTTCTAACCGCATAATTTGCGCTTGGAGTTCACCCACTTTCATGGCCATTGCGGTCAATTCACGTTGTGTTCTTTCGCGCACTTCTTGCACCAGTTCAGACTGCATCGCTGTCGCACGCTGCTCTTGCAGCACCCGCTCCTTTTGTACTAACGAGTCAAAGGACAAACCTTGCCAAGGCTGTACAATAGCCAGCGATAAAAATAGCGCGATCCCTGCAAAAGAAAGCATACGGCGCTTGCTTATGTGCAGTTTAAAGCGTACTTTTTTACCTTGATATTCGATTGCTAAACTCATGTACGTTCCGACTAACTTAGTGACATTATGCTAAAGCGACCACCCAAGAGCGTCCAAGTTCTATTACAAAAAGGAACTTTGGCCCAACTCAATGAGCAACATCATCGCCAAGTTAACTTACAAAATTTGTGGTGCGAAGCAGTGCCTGCTGATCTAGCTGTCAACTCACGCTGCGTCGCGATTCAAGGGCAAACCCTAATTATTTATGTTCGCAGTGGCGCTTGGGCCACGCGTGTTCGCTTGCTACAAGCGAAAATTATGCAGACTTTTCAAGCTGCTACTCAAACTACCCTGCGTAGTTTGGAGATAAAAGTAAAACCTTCCTTGCAGTAGCACCGAACCTCAACGTCTAAAATAAGCTTTGTCGGTGATTTGCGCAACTTTTCTGACTGATTTAACGCAAAAAGGCCGCTAGTGAATTAGCGGCCTTTGCTGGTCTTAAGCCAGTACAGGGCTGAGGTAACTAATGGGTGCCTCTGCACTATGCTCTTCAAACGTGGCGAACTCCCATGCCTCTTGGTGTTGCATTAGCGCCACCAATAACATGTTGTTCAGCGCGTGTCCTGATTTGTACGCGCGTAGATGACCGAGAATACTGTGACCGGCCATGTACAGGTCGCCGACTGCGTCGAGGATTTTATGTTTCACAAACTCGTCGTCGTAACGCAATCCGTCGGTATTCAATACCCGGAACTCGTCAAGAACGACGGCGTTGTCGAAACCACCACCGAGCGCTAAGTTATTGGCGCGTAAGTATTCAATGTCTTTCATGAAGCCGAAGGTCCGCGCACGACTGATGTCGCGAATGAACGTTTGGCTGCTGAAGTCCATTGAAACCACTTGATTTGTATCAGCAATCGCAGGGTGGTCGAAATCGATGGCGAAGTCGATCTTAAAGCCGTCATGGGGTAACAGTTCGGCCCATTTGTCGCCGTCTTCGACACGAATTGGCTGCTTCACTTTAATGAAACGCTTGGCTTTTCCTTGCTCCTGAATGCCTGCTGACTGCAGCAAGTAGATAAACGGGTGTGAACTGCCATCCATAATTGGAATTTCGTGCGAGTCCACCTCGACATACAAGTTGTCGATGCCCATACCTGCGACTGCAGCAAGCAAGTGTTCGACCGTCGAAATGCGAATATTGTCGTCGTTAATCAGACAAGTACACATGCGCGTGTCTTTCACTAGCTCTGGAGAAGCCTTGATTTCAACCATTGGATTCAAATCGGTGCGACGAAATACAATACCGGTATCCGGCGCAGCAGGACGCAGCACCAAGTTTACCTTGTTGCCTTTGTGCAAGCCCACACCAGTGGTTGCGATCATCTGCTTAATTGTACGTTGCTTAACCATACTGAATCCTCCCTCAGCGTATTTACTTTTGCCTGCAGAATCCGTCTACCAGGCCCATAAATTTTGCCTTTGTCCCATGCTAATACGAAATAATGGCGTATTTAGCCCACGGGTAAAAGGGGGCAAATTATAGCAATTGCTAATACTGTCGTCAATAACTGGACTGATCAGTTCAGATCCCGCCACAGGCGCTTCAGTCGACTAGTTTTAATCGGCTTGACGGCGCAAGAACGCAGGGATATCCAGAATATCTGGTTCTGCTTGCTTCCGCGGCGCAGGCCGTTCCTCTAACTCAAAGTCGACTTCTTCTTCCAGCTTCGGAGCCGTTGCTTGGCGACCATAGCTTGGGCTCGTTGACGGACGGCTTGGCGTAATTAGCTCAGGCTTCTTGTCCACTAACGAGATATCAGGCTTTCGCTCAGCACCAATCCCGGTTGCAACGACAGTCACGCGCATTTCGTCAGACATTTCCATATCGATAACCGTACCGACGATGACCGTTGCATTCTCAGACGCGAACGAACGAATCACACTACCAACCGTCTCGAACTCATCGATACCCATGTCCATACCCGCAGTCACGTTGACTAACACGCCACGTGCGCCAGACAAGTCGATGTCTTCCAATAATGGGCTGTTGATCGCCATTTGCGCTGCTTCCTGTGCACGGTCAGGACCACTGGCAACGCCAGTTCCCATCATCGCCGTACCCATTTCACGCATGACTGCTTGCACGTCAGCAAAGTCGACGTTGATTAAGCCCTGACGGGTAATCAGCTCGGCGATACCTTGCACTGCGCCTAGTAATACATTGTTTGCTGCTCCGAACGCGTCAAGCAATGAAGTGCCTTTACCCAGCACTTTCAAAAGCTTTTCGTTTGGAATCGTAATCAACGAGTCAACATGCTGTGACAATTGCGCAATCCCTTCTTCAGCAGCAGCCATACGCTTCTTGCCTTCGAATGGGAATGGTTTGGTCACTACAGCAATGGTCAAAATACCGAGCTCTTTGGCCACTTCAGCAACGACAGGGGCCGCACCGGTACCGGTACCACCACCCATACCGGCCGCGATAAAGATCATGTCTGCGCCTTCTAACTGTCGCGCAATTTCTTCACGATTCTCTTCTGCAGCAATACGGCCCACTTCTGGGTTCGCGCCAGCACCTAAACCTTTGGTGATTTCGTTGCCCAGTTGAATGAGCACATCGGCATCATGCTTACGTAATGCTTGTGCATCGGTGTTGGCAGCAAGGAATTTAACCCCTTCAATTGACTGCGCAACCATGTGTTGAACGGCGTTGCCACCGCCCCCGCCGACGCCAATGACTTTAATCACTGCGTCTGCTTCAAAATTATCCATAACTTCAAACGTTTGCATAATAGTTACCTCTCCACTTACCCGTATTTTCCGTTGTTACCCCATAAAAATCAAAATCTTATTACTTTTTTTTAAAATTCACCCCGGAACCAGCTTTGAATGCGCTGAATCCAGTGTGGTTTTTGACTTCGTTGTCGCTCTTCTTGCTGCTCATTCAGGTCCAGTTGACCAAACCGCAACAAGCCAATGCTCGTCGCATAGGTCGGGTCACTCACATAGTCACTCAACCCTTGAATGCCGATTGGCGTGCCTAAGCGCACTGGCATTTGGAAAATCTCTTCGGCAAACTCAATGGCACCTTCCATTTTCGCGGTACCACCCGTAAGCACGACTCCCGCGGCGATTTGTTCTTCTAAGCCACTGCCGTAGATCTGATCCCGCACCAGCTCAAAAAGTTCCTGATAACGTGGCTCAACCACTTCCGCCAGTGTATGGCGAGACATTGAACGCGCCGGGCGGCCACCCACTGAAGGCACTTCAATGTTGTCTTCCATGCTCACCATCTGGCGCAATGCACAGGCGTATTGCACTTTAATTTCTTCAGCATGGCTCAATGGTGTGCGGAAAATCTTGGCGATATCGTTCGTTACCTGATTACCTGCCACCGGAATCACAGCCGTATGACGCAACACCCCACCGGCGAAAATACTAATATCAATGGTGCCCGCACCCATATCCACCAAGGCCACACCGAGCTCTTTCTCATCTTCGGTCAGTACGGCTAAGCTTGATGCCAACGCAGAGAAGACCAAACGCTCCACTTTCAGGTCACAACGTTCCACTGCCTTCACAATGTTGCGAGCCATGTCGTTCGCACAGGTAATCATGTGCACTCGCGCTTCCATCCGCACCCCTGACATACCGACTGGGCTTTTAATACTTTCCTGCGAGTCAATCACAAACTCTTGCGGCAGCACGTGAAGAATGCGGCGCTCTTGTGCAACTGGAACCGACTTCGCCGCATGAATCACGCTATCCACGTCATCTTGCGTCACTTCGGCATCGTTAATTGGCACCATGCCATTTTCATTCTGACAACTAATGTGACGACCACTAATATTCAAGTACACCGCCGACACTCGGCAATCTGCCATCAACTCAGCTTCATTGACTGCGCGCTGAATCGACTGCACCACCAGGTTGAGGTCATTCACGCCGCCTTTATCCATGCCGCGAGCAGCGGTGACACCAACACCAATAACGTTCAGATCACCGTCTGGCAAAATTTCGCCAATGAGGGCGGTCACCTGACTGGTGCCGACATCAAGGCTGACGATCATGTTGTCTGTTTCACTCTTTGCAATCACTGCTGTCTCACTTTCTTGTTAGTTGGTTTGGTTGTCTTTCCAGCCTATTGCGATACCGGTGTCATAACGTAAGTCTGCATAGGCAATCGTTTTGTCCGGCTCTTCCGCTGCAATCAGCGGATATAAATCCATAAATCGCTGTACCCGTTCTAGTCGTGCCTCGCGACCAAGCCGCAGCTCAATCCCATTTTCAAGCCAGGCACTCACTGCAAACCGCTCACTAAGCTCTAACTTCACTAAGAGGCTATCGTAAACCCGCAATATCTCACTAATTCGGCGAAACTGATTCAACACTTCCTGTTCCGCGTCCTCTGGCCCTGCCAGTTTGGGCAAATCAGCCACGTCGTCAGTCAACTCGGCGGCAAATAACTGCCCTTGGTGATTCATGAGCTGCTGCTGATTCCAAATGGCAAACGCTTGCTGCTCTACCAAATAAATCCGCAGTCGCTGTGGCCATTCCTTGCGGACCGAAGCCGAATACACCCAAGGAATCGCTTCTAACCGCAGCCGTATTTCGTCCACATCGGCGGTAAAAAAACTACCGACTTCACCGGCTAAAATTGCTTCACGAACGTCATCATCCGTAATGAACTTTCGCTCGCCTTGAATAATCACGCCGGTCAATGGTGTCTCTTCCGCATCAGTGAGCCGTTCCACCAACGCATAACCGCCCATCAACAATCCGCTTATAATCACCAAAAACAACACAAAGCCGACCATGGACTGCCATTGTGCTTGCCGGTCGGCTGCCGCCGCCGTTTGCTCGTCCTGCTTCTTTGTGCTTTCCGTCACACCCTAGCGCTCCGCTGCCTCAGTGTACGTCGTGTTCATGGTCGTCGCTAAAATCTTCACCACCAGTTCACCAAAACTTAAACCGAGTTGTGCAGCGGCCTTCGGGACGAGGCTTTTCTCGGTCATTCCCGGAACCGTATTCAGCTCGAGCAGCTGCAATTCGTCACGGCTATTGGCCATCAAATCTACCCGCCCCCAGCCTTCGGCACCGACCGCATGAAACGCAGCCAAAGCCAGTTCACGCACCTGCGCTTCGCGTTCAGCGCTCAAACCTGCTGGGCATAAATACTCGGTGGTATTGTCTTGATACTTGGCTGCATAGTCGTAAAACGCATGAGGCGTTTTCACCCGAATTGCCGGCAAAGCTTCACCAGCTACAATACCCACTGTGTATTCCGGACCGCTGAGCCAGGTTTCCACGAGCATCTCATGGTCAAAACCTGCTGCTGCTTCCAGCGCCGCGGCTAAGGCGTCAACGCTAGCGGCCATTGACATACCAATACTGCTGCCTTCATGTGCCGGCTTCACCATCACTTGGCCGCCTAAATCAGCTAGCAATTGAGCATAATCAACTTGCTCACCACGCTTAATGGTGACCGCCTGGGCGGTTGGTAAACCAACGCCGCGCCATAAGGCTTTCGTACGGCCCTTGTCCATGGCCAGCGCACTAGCGAGAACACCGCTGCCGGTATACGGCAAACCAAGCATCTCTAAAATGGCTTGAGCCTGACCGTCTTCGCCGCCGCGACCGTGTAAGGCAATAAAAACTCGCTCAGCGCCAGTTGCCAGTAAATCGTTCCAGCCACGCTCGGCGGGGTCATACAAAAATGCATCCACCCCTTGCTCAACCAAGGCTTTGTGCACTGCCGCACCCGAGCGTAACGACACCTCACGCTCAGCTGAGTCACCACCGGCTAACACTGCAACTTTGCCAAACTTCATGAGCGCTCCTCTGAACTCGCCGCCATGCGTTCACGGTCTAACTGCAAGTCATTTAACAAGCGTGCCAAGCTACCAACATTGCCTGCACCTTGAGTTAACACGATATCACCTGGCTGAATCACTTCGGCCAAGCGTGCTGGGACTTGCGGCACGTCTTTGACATACATAGGGTCGAGCTTGCCGCGTTGGCGCAACGACCGACACAACGAGCGGCTATCTGCCCCTGGCACCGCATCTTCACCGGCACTGTATACTTCCAACATAATCAAGGTGTCGACTTCGCTCAGCACATCGACAAAATCTTCGTACAAATCCCGTGTCCGGCTGTAACGGTGCGGTTGGAAACACATCACCAAGCGACGTTCCGGCCAGCCGCTTTTTGCAGCGCGAATCGTAGCCAACACTTCCGATGGATGGTGACCATAGTCATCCACCAACAACACGTCACCGTCGTCACAAGCAAACGAGCCATACTGTTGAAAGCGACGACCAATGCCAGCAAATTTCGCCAAGGCGGCAACAATCGCCGCATCTTCAATACCTTCATCGGTCGCAACCGCAATCGCGGCAAGGGCATTCAAAACATTATGTTGGCCCGGTAAATTTAACTCGATATCGAGCGGCTCTTTGCCTTTACGCAGCACAGTAAAGTTGCTTTGATGGCCACGCTGACTGTAATGCACCGCGCGCACGTCGGCTTCCTCATTAAAGCCATAGCTAATAATCTGACGGCCCACGCGCGGGAGTAAATCGCGAATCACCGGATCGTCGGTACACATCACCGCTAAGCCGTAGAACGGCAAGTTATGTAAAAACTCAATATAAGTGTCGAGTAAACGGTTGAAGTCACCCTCGTAGGTGTCCATGTGATCCGCTTCAACGTTCGTCACCACTGCCACCATCGGCTGCAAGTGCAAGAACGACGCATCACTTTCATCCGCTTCCGCAATTAAGAACTTGCTGTTCCCAAGGCGTGCATTACTGCCAGCGCTGGTTAACAAGCCGCCAATCACAAATGTTGGGTCAAGCTCCGCTTCAGCAAAGATACTCGCAATCAAGCTCGTTGTGGTGGTTTTACCGTGGGTTCCCGCAATTGCGATGCCATGGCGAAAACGCATCAGTTCCGCCAGCATTTCCGCACGCCGAACAATCGGAATCAGCAGCTCTTGTGCAGCGAGCAATTCTGGGTTGTCGCGCTTAATTGCACTCGACACCACAATGACGCTTGCCGTGGCTACATGCGCCGCATTATGGCCAATCGCAATTTTTGCGCCAAGCTTGCGCAAGCGATGGGTATTCGGGTTCTCAGCAATGTCCGACCCGGAAATTTGATAGCCTTGGTTTAACAAGACTTCGGCAATACCGGCCATCCCCGCACCGCCAATGCCGACAAAGTGAATGCGACGAACCCGACGCATTTCCGGCACGTTGACAATGGTGAATGGTTGGCTGATTGCTTTAGTCATCTTTTTGCTCCGCTTTTACTGCTTTCGGGCTCGTTTCGGTAACAGTTAAATACTCATTACACACGGCCACTATGTGATCGGTTGCGTGCAATTGTGCGCTATTTCGGGCTGCGCTCGCCATACCTGATAATCTGTCTGCTTGATTACTCAGCAGTTTTAATTCATTGCCCAGCCAAGCTGCTGAAAATTCACTCTGTCGAACCATGACGGCAGCACCGGCCGTGACCAAAACTTGCGCATTTTTCGCCTGGTGATCATCCACTGCATGCGGATAAGGCACTAAAATCGATGGAACTCCGGCACAGGCCAATTCAGCAATTGTGAGTGCGCCTGCACGACCGATGACCACATCGGCCCAGGCATAAGCGGCTGCCATATCGTCAATAAATTCACTCACATCCACCTGCACGTTCGCTGGCTTACTGTTATAAAGGCTTTGAACCTCGGCGACGCGTCCTTTACCCACTTGATGGCGTACCGCTAAATCGACACCGTCCCAGTGGGCTATCGCTTCAGGCACAGTCAGGTTTAGGTGGGCTGCCCCCAAGCTGCCACCAACGACCAAGACTCGTAGTCCTGAATGAGGTTCTTTGCGAGTTTCCGCTAACGCCTGAATTTCAGCCCGCACCGGATTTCCTACCGCAAGAGCTCCCCTAAGCTCATTCTCTGCAACCGCAAAACCGAGTAAGGTTTTGCTGGCAACTTTGTGTAACCACTTATTGGTGAGCCCTGGTACTGCGTTTTGCTCATGAATCACCAATGGAATACCTAAACTCCAGGCCGCTACACCCGCCGGACCTGCGGTGTAGCCACCGAATCCAAGCACTAAGTCAATTTTGCGCTGACGTAGCAATTTACGTGCTTGGAGAACTGCGCGAGTTAAACGCACCGGCGCTGCCAAGAGCGTTAACACGTGACGACCGCGCAAGGCACTTTGTGCCATGCCAATAAATTCAAAATTCGCTTTTGGCACCACATCCGCTTCAATGCGCGTTTGTGTGCCCAGCCAGAGCACCTCATGACCGCTAGCACGCAACCGCTCGGCAACTGCCAAGGCTGGGAAAACATGACCACCAGTGCCACCTGCTGCTATCAAGACACGACTCATGCAGCCTCCCCAGCACCGCTACGATGCCCTTTCTGCACTCGCTTTTCGCCTTCAGACCGTTGCAAGCGGTAACCGGTGCGCACTTCATAATCAATGCGGAGCAATAAGGCCATGGCCACCAAGCTAATCAGTAAACTACTACCGCCGTAACTAACTAACGGCAGCGTCAAACCTTTGGTCGGCAGCATGCCCGAGGCGGCTCCGATATTCACTGCCGCTTGGAAAGCAAACCAAATACCGATGCCTTGCGCTAAGTAGCCCGAGAATGGGCGTTTCTGCCGCAGCGCACGCTGCCCTAAAAACACCGCTTTCAGAACCAGCAAGAACACCAAAGCAATAATCACTGCAACACCAAGAAAACCGAGCTCTTCGCCAATCACCGACAAAATAAAATCGGTATGAGCTTCCGGTAAATACTGGAGCTTCTGTAAACTGTTGCCGAGCCCTTGTCCAAGCCAATCACCGCGGCCAAAAGCCATCAGGGACTGAGTTAATTGGTAACCGGTGTTAAACGGGTCTTCCCAAGGGTTCATAAATGACGTAACCCGGGCCATACGGTAGGGCTCAAAAATAATCAGCAAGATAAACACCGTAATCAGGGTCAGTGCCACCGAGAAGAACTGCACTAAACGCGCGCCAGCCACCCACAGCATACCCAAGGCCGTCACACCGAGCACAATCACCGAGCCCATGTCCGGCTGTTTCAGAAGCAAAATCGCCATAACGCCCATCACGACGAGCGCTTTAATAAAGCCTTTCCAGTTACGACGTAGTTCGTCGTAACGGCGGTCTAAGTAGCTCGCCATAAAAATGACGAAGAAGAGTTTGGCAAACTCGGCAACCTGCAAAGTCATTGGACCAATGCGAATCCAGCGGGTGGCGCCATTGACCGTGGTACCGATTGCGAGTACCAAAATCAACATACCAATTGCGAGCACACACAACATTCCACTATAGGCCTGCCACTTCGCGACCGGAATCATCATAACGACCATGGCTGCGAGCGTACCTAGAGCCAGATAGATGGCGTGGCGCGTAACAAAATAGAACGGGTTACCGGTTAAACGCTCACCGACTGGAATGGAGGCCGACGCCACCATGATGAAGCCGATGCCCATCAACAACAGCGCGATCCACAGCAAATGACGGTCGTAAAACTGCATAGTTGAGCCATTCAAGAAGGTGCTCAACCGCTGCCGCCATGGTTGTTGTGGGCTAATCTCGAGTTCGAGTTGTGGTTCAGTGGCTCGCATACCACGCCTCCACAGCGGCTCGGAATTTCTCGCCACGCTCTTTATAGTTGCTAAACATGTCTAAGCTCGCGCAGGCCGGCGATAGCAGCACCACGCTGCCATCAGTTGCTTGCTGCGCTGCGTAGGCTACAGCTTCATTTAAGCTTTGTACTGGCCGCGCGCCCTGCTTCAGAGCTGCGATTTTGTCACCATCGCGACCGAGGGTAATGAGCACGTCCACTTGGTCATGCAAAAACGGGCCTAAAACACCCAGCTCGGCGCCTTTCGCATCGCCGCCCATAATCAAAATCAACTTGCCCGTTGTCGCTGGACGGAAGCCTTCGATTGCGGCAATTGCCGCCCCTGGGTTTGTTGCCTTTGAGTCATCAATCCATTGCACGCCGTGAAACTCGCCAACCACTTCACAACGGTGCGGTAATGCCTGATAACCGGCTAATGCCGCAATTGCTTCGACCGTCGGCACGCCCATTGCTTGGACTAACGCCAACGCGGCTTGGACATTCAACCAATTGTGAATACCCGCAATCGGTAAATCCGCACAAGCGACCATCTTTTGATTGTCATAGGTTAACCAAAAGTCTTGGCCGACGCGTGTTAAGCCAAACCCTTTGGTCGCGTCACTCTGACCAAAGCTCACTAACTGTTTATTGCGCGGCGTATGTAACGGCCGTGTCGCGTCGTCGTCACGGTTCCACACGCAGGTTTTCGCGTGTGCATAAATACGTTGTTTGGCCCGCGCATACGCTCGCTCATCATCGTAGCGGTCAAGATGATCTGAGCTGACATTGAGGATCGTCGCGGCGTTCAACTCGAGGCTTTCGATCAGTTCCAGCTGGAAGCTCGACAGCTCAATCACGTAGCAATCATGCTCTGGTGCGGTTGGCAACAAAGCTTCCAGTACTGGCGTGCCGATATTGCCAATCACCATTGGTTGCATGCCGACCTTGCGCAGAATGTGACCACATAACTCGGTCACGGTTGATTTCCCGTTGGAGCCAGTAATGGCAATCATGGGCTTATTTGCAAACCAAGCGAACAACTCGACATCAGACACCATATCGACGCCTGCGTCGGCTGCCATCGCAATCACACCTTCGCGACAGTCAATACCAGGGCTGACAATGACCAAGTCGCTTTGCAGCAAGTGCTCAAGCTGCAGTGGCCCGAAATGGCTCTCACAATAATCGACTAACTGCGGCGCGTGCTCGAGCCCCGGCGGTTTACTGCGAGTATCGAGAATTACTGGACGAATGCCTTGGCTGAGCAAGAAACGTGCACACGAGACACCGGTCAGGCCAAACCCTAACACTGTGACTGTCTCATATTTTTGTAAACGTTTCGCGCTCATAGTCTGTCCCTAATCCTATGCCAATTAACGAAGCTTCAGAGTTGCTAGTCCAACTAGCACCAAGATCAACGAAATAATCCAGAAGCGGACAATGACCCGCGGCTCTGGCCAGCCTTTTAATTCATAGTGGTGGTGAATCGGTGCCATCCGGAAAATTCGTTTACCGCGCATTTTGTAGGAGCCAACTTGCAGCATGACTGACAAGGTCTCCATAACGAACACGCCCCCCATAATGAACAACACCAGCTCTTGACGAACCAGGATTGCAATGATGCCCAGCACCGCACCGAGCGCCAATGAACCGACATCGCCCATAAAAACTTGGGCCGGATACGTGTTAAACCACAAGAAACCCAAACCAGCGCCAGCAATTGCGGCACAGACCACGGTTAACTCCGCGGCTTCAGGAATATATGGAATTTGTAAATAGTTGGCGAAGTTGACGTGGCCGGTCACGTAAGCGAACACGCCCAACGCACCTGCGACCATCACAGTAGGCATAATCGCGAGGCCATCGAGGCCGTCGGTTAAGTTCACTGCGTTACTGGTACCGACAATGACGAAGTACGCCAGTAAGATATACATGGCGCCCAACTGCGGCATCACATCTTTAAAGAATGGAATCAGTAATGCCGTTTCCGCCGGTTGCGTGGCCGTCCAGTACAAATAGGTTGCCACTGTTAAAGCGACCACCGACTGCCAAAAGTATTTCCAGCGTGCCACCAGGCCGGCTGGATCCTTACGAATCACTTTCCGATAGTCATCGACAAAACCAATAATACCGAAGGCAGTTAAGGTTAAGAGCGTCACCACCACGTAGCGGTTACTCAGGTCGGCCCAAAGTAAACCGGAAATCAAAATACTGACCAAAATCAATACACCACCCATGGTTGGTGTACCGGACTTGCTTAAATGACTTTGCGGGCCGTCATCACGCACAGTTTGGCCGATTTGCATGCGCTGCAACGCTTTAATTAAGCGCGGGCCAATCCACAACGACAAAATCAAGGCGGTCAAAATCCCCATAATTGAGCGCATGGTCAAATAGGAAAAAACGTTAAAGCCTGAGGCCACGTGTAGTTGTAAGTATTCCGCCAACCAAACTAGCATGCGGCGTTCCCCCGTTGTTGTTTTTGTTTTTCTTGTGCCGCTGTTAGTAGGGCATTCACAATGCGTTCCATGCGCGCACTGCGCGATCCCTTCACCAAAATTGTTAAGGCTTCACCACTTGCTACTTCGTCTTGTAAGCCAGCAACTAATGACGCCACTGAGTCAAAATGGCGCCCGCCGTGGCCGTTAAATATCTCGCTCGCGCTTTGGCTCAGTACGCCTAAGGTATAAAAGCCGTCGATCCCGGCTTGAATACCGTGGGCTCCCACTTCTTCATGGTAGGCTCGTGCTTGCGTGCCAAGTTCACCCATGTCACCGAGTACGAAAATGCGCCGGCCCGGTAAACTGGCCAACACGTCAATGGCGGCTTTTGCCGAACCGACATTGGCGTTGTAGGTATCATCAATTAAACGCACATGTGACCATGGCGTGTGCTGTAACATCCGCCCCGGCACCGACTGCATATGCTGAAAGCCGCTCAAGATCTCCGCCATCGGCAATCCAAGACCACGACATAAAGCAATGGCTGCCAACGCATTGGCGACATTATGGCGCCCCGGAGCTGGCAAAGTAAGTGAGTACTCACCATCTGGCGTGGTCACCCGACATTGTGCACAGCCATCTTCATTCAACTCAATGTCATGAGCTTGATAATCAGCAGGACGTTCCGTGCCTAAACCGAAGGTTTGCCAATGTTGGCCAGCTAATTCTCTTTGCCAATAGTCGTGAAACTCCGAATCGGCATTGGTGAGTGCGATGCCCTGCTCGCCCAATCCACGGAAAATCTCGGTTTTCGCTTTCGCCACCCCACAAATATCACCGAAGCCTTCAACGTGTGCCGGTGCAACGTTGTTGATCATCGCCACGTCAGGACGCACTAAACCTGTGGTATAAGCAATTTCGCCACGATGATTAGCACCGAGCTCAAACACGCCGTAGCGATGGGCATGGGTCAAGCGCAAGAGCGTCAGTGGTACGCCAATATCATTATTAAAGTTGCCGAGCGTGGCTAAAACATCACCATCAACCGACGGTGCGTGTCGCAAAATAGCAGCAACCATTTCTTTCACCGTGGTTTTGCCGCTACTGCCAGTAATTGCGACCGACTTCGGTTGCACTTCTGCTTTGACTGCAGCACCAAGCGCACCCAGCGCTAAACGCGAGTCCGAAACAATAATTTGCGGCACAGTCAGACCAAGATCGCGTTCAACGATACAGGCAAACGCACCGTGCTGTGCTACTTCGTTGCAGAAGTTATGGCCGTCAAAGTTCGGGCCTTGAATGGCAATAAATAAGTCGCCAGCTTGCAGATTACGACTATCAATGACCACCTCACCCTGCAATACCGCACTCGGCGAAACACTGCCGACGGCAGCTTGCACTAACTGCCCTTGCACCTGTTCACAAATCCACTCGAGAGATACCGGAATCATGCGCGGCCTCCTAAAATGTCTTGCACCCATTGGCGCTCGTCATAGGCGTGCGTCTTGCGACCAATAATTTGATAATTCTCGTGGCCTTTCCCTGCACACACCACGACGTCACCGGCTTGTGCTTGCGCGAGCGTCCATTGCACTGCGTCAGCGCGACCTGGGTGGGCGTAATGTTTGGCGAGACCGTGAGCGTCATTTTGACTCTCGTTACCCATGCCAGAAACAATATCGGCAATAATTTGCGTCGGGTCTTCGGTGCGTGGGTTGTCGTCAGTGACGACCACAATATCCGCCAAGCGCGCAGCCACGGCACCCATTTGTGGGCGTTTACCGCGGTCACGATCGCCACCACAACCAAACACACACCACAGCTTGCCGGTACAGTGCCGACGCGCGGCAACCAACACCTGCTCCAGTGCATCTGGGGTGTGGGCATAGTCAACAATCGCTAATGGTTGCTGCTGTGCAACAAAGGTTTCCATGCGTCCCGGTACCGCCTGCAAGCTTGGAATTAAGCCTGCAACGTCGGCCAGAGCGTAACCTGCACCTAAGACACTCAAACTGGCAGCCAAAACATTGGCAATATTAAAATCACCGAGCAAACTGGTTTTGACGTCAATCTCTTCTATCGCCAACGCACCTGCTGTGTGTCCCGACCACACCAAGGTAAAGCGTGTACCGTCGTGCTCGTACTGAATATTGCTCGCGACCAATGTCCGTGGCTCACCAATGCGCTGAGCATTGAGGCTAAACCACAAACTATTCGGTTGTTGCCAAGCAGCGACCGCAGAGTCATCTGCGTTAAGAATTTGTACCCGGGCAGGAAACTCGGCAAACAAGCGCTGTTTTGCCGCTTGGTAAGCTTCCATCGAACCATGGTAGTCCAAGTGATCACGGCTAATATTGGTGGCAATTACAGTGTCAAAATTCAACGCTTCCACTCGCCCTTGGACGAGTGCATGAGACGACACTTCCATCGCCACAACCTGCGCACCTTCGGCCAGAAAACCGGCAAGGCGCTGCTGTACCGTCACGGCATCCGGCGTGGTGTTTTGCTCGGGTAATAACTGCTTCAGTAAGCCGCTACCAATCGTACCTAGCACGGCTGCTTCAGGTTTTAACTGCTGCCACATTTGCGCAGCTAGGTTACTCACGGTGGTTTTACCGTTCGTACCGGTCACACCAATCACACGCAAGCGCCGTGACGGATGCTGATAGAAGGCACCGGCAATCGCTGATACTTGTTGCTTCAGTTGCGGCACCCCTATTAATGGCGCGCCATCGAGTTCGCCGTGAGTCCACTCGTCCATGTCCGCCAACACGACACTCGCGCCAGCACTAATGGCCGCAGGAATATAATCACGCCCGTCGGTTTCATAACCGGGCACGGCAATAAAGGCATCGCCACTGGTCACTTTCCGACTGTCCAGCTTGAGTCCACTAACAGCAATCTCAGGTAACGGGAATGGGCTATGTGGTAATAGGCGGGCAAGCTTAATCATTGCTGCGCCCTCCCCAGCCGGCCACTCTGAGCTCACGGCCATTTAAGTTGTCAGGTGCTACGTTCAATACCCGCATTGCTTCTTCCGCAACTTTGGCAAAGACTGGCGCTGCTACGGTTCCGCCATGGTAACTGTCACCCGCTGGTTCGTTAATCATCACCACAATCGCCACTCGTGGCCGACTTGCTGGAATCACACCAGCAAACAAACCAATGTATTCGTCGCCATAACCACCCGCCACGGCTTTGCGGCTGGTGCCAGTTTTGCCTGCCACGCGATAGCCTGGTACTCGCGCACGTGAGCCCGTACCGTCTTGAATTACGGCTTCCATCAGTTGCACCGTTTGTTGACTGTACTCACGCGAAAACACGCGCTGCCCCGGATGCGGCTCGTCCACTTTAATAATGCTTAACGGCCGCTTCACGCCACCATTGCCCAGAATGGCGTACATCTGCGCAAGTTGCAGCGTAGTTGCCGACAGGCCATAGCCAAAAGACAACGTGGCCTTTTCAAAGTCTGACCAACGATTGCGATGTTGCATAAAGCCGCTACTTTCGCCGAGCAAATTAATGCCAGTGTCGTTACCAAAGCCCGCTTGCGCATAAAGATCAAGAAACTCATTCAGTTCCAGATCGAGCGCGAGGCGAGAGGTCCCGACGTTACTTGAGTGCGCCAGTACGCCAGCTAAATCTAAATCACCATAATTGCGGGCGTCTTGCACACGGCGGCCACCAATGCGCATCCAACCCGGGCTGGTTTTTACGGTTTCATCGGCACGCACGACGCCTGCTTGCAGAGCGCCTAGCACGACCAACGGCTTCACCGTTGAGCCCGGCTCAAAGCTATCGGCAATCGCACGATTGCGCATTTGGTGTGGCTGCACACCAACGCGATTATTTGGGTTGTATGAAGGGTTATTGACCATAGCCAGAACTTCACCCGTCTCCACATCTAGGACGACCACTGAGCCAGACGTTGCTTGGTGATACCGCACCGCTTTGGTGAGCTCCCGGTAGGCAACAGTTTGAATGCGCTGATCAATACTTAAGGTAAGATTCTGCGGCAGTTCTGACTCAGTAAATTCTAATTCCTCAACCATCCGACCGGAACCATCCTTGCGATAACGACGTTGACCTGGTGTGCCAGTGAGCAAATCGTTATAGATGGCTTCAACGCCGTCGATGCCTTCAGCGTCAATATTGGTAATGCCAATGATATGGGCGGAAATTTCACCCGTCGGATAGAAGCGGCGCGATTCTTCTTTTAGGCCGACACCGGGAATCCGTAACTGGTGGATGTAGTTCGCAACCGCCGGCGTGACCATGCGCTCAAGATACACAAATCGACGCTGCGGATTTTCGACTTTACGCAATAATTGCTCTTCGTTGGTATTCAGCACTTCAGCGAGCGCCTGCCAACGGCGCGGATCCGCAAAACCATTGCGATCGTGGACAACTTTCGGGTCGGCCCAAACGGTATGAACCGGCACACTAATCGCTAGTTCAATGCCATTCCGGTCGGTAATAGTACCGCGTTGAATCCGCTCTTGGGCCACGCGCACTGAGCGCAAGTCACCTTCCATGCGCAGACGGTCAGGTTCGATGACTTGAATGTATGCCGCGCGCGCAAGCAGCGAGCCAAACACCAAGCACATACCAGCCACCAACACCATAAAACGAATGGGTAAAGGCTCTGGTCGCAGAATACGCGCATTACGTTTTACCGCCATGGCACCAGTACCTCCTGTGCATCGGTCGGCCGCCGCATACCCAATTGCCGCTGGGCAATAGTTTCAATCCGGCTGTGTTCCGCCAACGAGTTCTGTTCAATAATTAAGTGACGATATTCGACATCAAGAGCATCCCGGTGCTGCAACACTTGCGCGCGCTCGGCAATCAACTCACGGTTAATGTGCGTTAAGTAAACCGCCGCTAAACCGCTCATTAATGCCAACGTGCTCCAAATCAACAATGCCCGGTACTTGCGCAGGTCATGGGCAATGACCTGAAGCAGGCCTTTGTGTGCAGGGATTTTCTTGAGATCAATTTTTTTCATCACTGATCTCCTGTCGCTTTTTCAGCAAGCCGCTCAGCAATACGCAACACTGAGCTGCGCGCCCGCGGATTCACTTTCAATTCGGCAGCACCGGGTTTAATTGCTTTGCCGATAGCCTTTAAGGTCCGATCGTCAGCAATTTGGTCTTCACGCAGTGGTAAACCCGCTGGCACTTGCGCCCGCGTGCTTTGCGCTCGAATAAATTGCTTCACAATGCGATCTTCCAAACTATGGAAGCTAATCACGGCTAAACGCCCGCCCGGTTGTAATGCACTTAATGCCGCCGCCAACGCGTCTTCCACTTCACCAAGCTCACGATTGATGTGAATTCGGATTGCTTGGAATACCCGAGTGGCTGGATGCTTATGCTTTTCACGAGTTGGGCTGACTTTCGCAATCAAATTCGCCAGCTCAGATGTACGCGTCAGCGTATGTTCTTGACGATGTTCGATAATCGCTCGCGCGATTCGGCCAGCAAAACGCTCTTCACCATAATGGCGAAAGACATGGGCCATTTCGTCCATGTCAGCGCGTGCTAACCACTCGGCAGCCGATTCACCTTGTTCTGGGTTCATGCGCATATCTAAGGGGCCATCACGCATGAAACTAAAGCCCCGCTCGGCGTCATCTAATTGTGGGGATGAGACACCAAGGTCAAACAAAATACCGGCAACTTGGCCAGTCAGGTGCTGCGCAGCAAGAATGTCTGCGAGTTGAGAGAAAGGCGTGTGGAAAAAGGTAAGGCGAGAGTCCAGTGCTGCTAACGCACGTGCTTCGGCCGCGGCTGTGGGGTCGCGGTCAAACGCAATCAAGCGCCCTTGTGGAGAAAGGCGCTCAAGAATGGCACGACTGTGCCCGCCACGACCAAAGGTCGCGTCGATGTAGATCTGGTCCGGCTGGATCGCTAACGCTTCAATCGACTCCGCTAGCAACACCGGTACATGTTGCGATGATTGCGTCATTATAGTGAAAAATC
>JAMCWV010000126.1 GCA_023481025.1 Gammaproteobacteria bacterium | reverse complement strand
TCTACAGGGGTCGCTGAATGACTTATTGCGGGGTGAAATAGCCGTCGAAGGTCAAACTCGAAATGAACGACAGCGGGTATTGCCCACTATTTTTCGCGATGTTTTGGTTCGTTTAACGGGCACCACGGAAGTGCTTGAGCACGAACGCGTACGCGCAGAATTGCGACAAGTGAATGATTACCTGCTGCAATTTGGTTATCAGCAACGTGATGGTCAGCTTTATTTACAGGCGAGCTTCGATGAGACTCGCGTCCGCCAATTACTCCAACAGGCCAACGTGCCACTGTGGACCGGACAACGACCAAACTTATTGCTATGGCTGGCAGAAGATCACCCCGAACTTGGGGTTCGCCTCGTGACTCGTAGTGAAGAGCGAGAATTTTTGCAGGCGCTGCGAGCCACTACGCAACGTCGCGGCGTTGAGATTCTCATGCCGCTGATGGATCTCGAAGATCAAATGGCGATCGGACCTCGTGACGTTTGGGGACGTTTTCAACGAGAAGTACTGCGCGCCTCGGAGCGTTATCCGGTCAGTGGTATCGTCAGCGCACGGATGTATCGGCAAGTCGAAGAAGACTACTTTGCTGAGGTCATTGATGAAGGCGAATTAACAGAAATTCAGGAAGAGTTTGCAGCACAGGCAGAAGATGAACGACCGCTCGTGTTGGAAGCGACTGTGATCGTCGGTGACATGAGTTTTAATACCTTTATGGTGGGAGACGATGAAGCGACGTTGGCTGAGCAGTTTGTGCACGAAGTCTCTGATCGGATTGCCGCGATTTTCATTAGCCGGGGCGACCGTGAAATGGCGCAGATTCGCGTTCGCATCGTCGGCTTGCGGCAAATTAGCCAAGTCTTGAGCGCTGAGAGTTTACTCACTTCACAAGCGCAAGTTCAGTCCGTGCATTTACAACAATTCCAGCAAGGTGTTGCCGACTTTACTGTGGTGGTTCGTGGTGGCGCGCAGGCTTTGGCTCAAGCGTTGGATTTTGACCGCCGATTGCGCCGCACCGCATTGCGATTGTCGCCGGTTGCCGAAGATGGTGCTGATGAGCCGGTAGTGAGTCAAACCGTACTAAGTAACGAACCTGACGTGGAGTTCGAATGGCAGTCGCGCTGAGCCATGATCGACAACATCATCGCCAACTGGCTCTGCCGGTGCAATTGCCGGTTCACGCCAGTTTTGCGACCTTTGTCAGTGGCAAAAATGAAGCTGCGGTGAGCCACCTGCGCGGTTTATTAAGTCAGCCATGGCGTCCCGAGCAACAATTCTCTTTATTTGTCGGTGGTCAGGGGCAGGGCAAAAGTCACTTGCTCTGTGCATTATCCGAAGTGGCCGCTGAACGCCAACTCCACAGCATTTATTTACCCCTGAGCGAACTGAAGCAACCGGACGCCGTGCAAATTCTGCATGGTTTAGAAACTTACGATCTAATTGTTTTGGATGACGTCGATGCAGTGACAGCGAATCGCGAATGGGCAGAGGGGTTGTTTGCTCTGATTAATCGGCTGACCGATCAACGCCAGGGATGGATGGTTATGAGCGCACAACAAAACGCGAATACCATGCCGATTGAACTAGCCGACTTACGTTCACGACTGCAAATTGCTGTGACCTTTAAACTCGATGCGTTAACCGACGACGATAAAGTTCGCGCTTTACATCAACATGCCAAAATGCGCGGACTAGAATTACCGAAAGAGGTGGGTGAGTTTTTGTTGTTGCGCGTTGAGCGCGATATGCACGCCTTAATGGCGTTGTTGGACCGCTTAGATAAAGCTTCAATGGCCCAGCAACGGCGTTTGACTGTCCCGTTCGTCAAACAAGTCTTGGAACTTTAACCGCGTTTACCGGCATTGGTGACGACCGCCTCATCCTTCTTACGCTTAATCCCTAAGCCCAATTCACGACCGCGATAACGCGCATAGTAGGTTGCGCCGATAAACGCACCAGTGGTCAATAGGAGTTCAATCGCTGCCCACAAACGCTCATCCGGGTGAGTGTATAACGTGGTTAAGCTATGTAAAAAATAGAAAATCAGAATAAAGTTTGACCACGCATGGGTGTAAGGGTTGCCCTGCAAAATTCCTTTTAGCGGGAACAAGAGTGGTGTGACCCAAATCGCTAAAACTAACCAAGTACTTAAAAACTCATTGGGTGCAAGTAGCGCATGCCAAAGGATGACGAATACCAATAAACTCGGGTAACACACCAAAGTCAATTTGCGATAAAACGCGGCAGAAGTTAACCAAGCAGGTTTCACAGGAGCTCCAAGACAGTTTCAGGTGGACGACCAATGCGTGCTTCACCATCGCTTTCACGCATGACGATCGGACGTTCAAGTAGCTTTGGATGGCTGGCGACAATATCAGCTAATTCAGCGTCAGAACCACTAAACTGGTTCAGTTGCAATGCTTTGTATTCGTCTTCTTTAGTTCGTAGTAACTCAGTTACAGGGCGGCGCACGCTCGCGGCAAGCTTTAAAATGTCAGCGCCTGACAGTGGTGTTTTCAAATACTCTACAACTGCAGGTTCAATGCCTTTCTCTTGCAGCAGCTGTAACGTTTGCCGACTTTTTGAGCAACGTGGATTATGAAAAATAGTATAAGCGGTCATGTCAGTCCTCATGATCGATAAAAGTTTTGCTGCACTTTACTGAGTTCTCGCTAAAAGTCAAAAGCTCGGTTCTTTTCCGCTTCGAGCGCGCGGAACTGCTGAATGCGAGCTTGAATGCGCTGGCGCGTCGACGTGTTACTTTCCGCAGCTTTACTAAAAGCGGAATGTAACTCCTCAATCGCTAAGCGGAAATTCCCTCGCAACGCAAGGATCTCGGCTGTCGCTTCATGAGCAGCTACGGCGTTGCCAGCGCGCTGATGTGCTTCTTGCAGCAGCTGCCAACCCACCACATCTTGTTTATTGTGGACTAAGTAGTCATTCAAAATGACGCGGCTAAGTTGAAATTCTTCCGCATAGTTCGCTGCGTACGCCAAGTTTAAGGTTACCACTTGGTTATTCGGACGGCGCATGTATTCGCGCGTTAACCAATCGACGGCCTGTTGGTATTGTTGTTTACCGACGTAAACATCGGTGCGGGTATCTAAATAAAACAAATTCATCGGCTCAGCGGCTAGTAAGTCCTCCATAATGGCCTGAGCTTCATCGAAGCGCTCCAATCGATGGAGAGCCAAGGCCCGGCCATACTGAAAGGCTTGCTGCTGAATCGGATGGGTTGCCCGGCGAGCCTCTTCATTGAAGTCGAGCAACAGATCACGTGCTGAGCGATTTGAATAACGCACGCGTAAACGCATTTTTGCGAGTTCAAAGTCGAGTACCGGATCGAGCGGCACAGCGCCCAAAGCCTGGGCACGGGCGCGCGTGTCAGCAATCCGCGACTCAGGCAGGGGATGCGTCATTAAAAATTGCGGCAACTGTGTTGCATAACGGTAACGAGCAGCCAAACGACTAAAGAAGCGCGGGGCACCCTCGGGATCATAACCCGCACGAGCCAGCGTCGTCATGCCCACACGGTCGGCTTCAAGCTCAAATTGACGGGTGTAATTAATTTGCCGTTGTTGCAGACCAGCGATACCTGTTGAAAGCACCGCCATGCCGAGCTGCGGATTGACAATACCAACTAAAATACCACCGAGAACTTGCGCTAGCGTTAATGGCGCTGCTGCAGTCATACGTTCCATATTTCGGGCTATGTGGCGTTGCGTGACGTGGGCAATTTCGTGGGCAAGC
>JAMCWV010000225.1:2248-3748 GCA_023481025.1 Gammaproteobacteria bacterium | reverse complement strand
TAGGCGCAATGAAGCGACCATCAGAGGTGCCACCTGCGGTCGACAGGGTAGGCGTTTTTCCTATGACATCGGCGACGGCAGCGGTTGCCGCATCAACTAAGGTACCTTGATCGGTCAAAAACGGCAGACCATTAAGAATCCAATCTAACTCATAGGTGAGTTGGTGTTGATCGAGAATCTTATAGATACGCGCTTTCAAGCCGTCGAAAGTTGACTCGGTGCTAAAACGTAAGTTAAAGGTTACTGAAAGCTTACCCGGAACGACGTTTGTGGCGCCAGTGCCGGCATGGACATCGACAATTTGAAAACTGGTTGGTGGAAAGGCGTCGTTGCCTTCGTCCCATAATTCATGAGCAAGTGCTGCGAGTGCTGGCGCTGCAGCATGAACCGGGTTATTGGCTAAATGCGGATAGGCAACATGCCCCTGAATGCCATGCACTTTGAGGTAGCCGGTCATGCTCCCGCGCCGGCCATATTTAATCACGTCACCACAATACTGCGTACTCGACGGCTCGCCGACGACACACCAGTTGATTTTCTCGTTGCGCGCTTCGAGGGTTTCAATGACGCGCACGGTACCATTAATGAACGGGCCTTCTTCGTCGCTGGTAATGAGAAAGGCGATGCTACCAGCATGATCTGGATGTTTGGCAATAAAGCGTTCAGTCGCCACAATCATCGCCGCTAAGCTGCCTTTCATATCGGCTGCGCCACGGCCATAGAGCACACCATCAATATCAGTGGGTTCAAAGGGCGGGGTGTTCCAATCGCCTTCAGGCCCCGGAGGGACGACATCGGTATGACCGGCAAAGCAAAATAACGGACCGCTGGTGTTGCGACGCGCCCAAAGGTTCGTGGTGTCTGCAAAGACCATGGTTTCTATGTTGAAACCAAGTCGCGCTAAACGATCCGCCATAACGTTCTGGCAGCCTGCATCATGTGGGGTAATCGACGGGCGTGCAATCAGATCGCGCGCTAATTCGAGCGTGGGATGATTTAAATCAGACACCAAAAAACTCCTGCCAGCTACCTTCGTCGAAACCGACCATTATATTGCCATTGAGAACCACTAAAGGCCGCTTAATCAAGGTTGGATGACTTTGAATCAGGTGAACAGTGCGCGGCAAGGTTAATTCGCCTTTGTCATCATCGGGTAGTTTCCGCCACGTGGTACCGCGCTTATTGATGAGGGTATCGGCGCCGAGGGTCTTTACCCAATGTTCGATGGTCGAGGCCGCAAGTGGGACATTTTTTAAGTCCTCAAACTGAAAGTCTACCTGATGTTCTTTAAGCCACTTCAATGACTTTTTCACGGTGTCACAATTTTTAATACCGAAGACAACGGCGCTCATGCTGTGATTCCTTTTATTGACATGGTCAGGCTATGGTAAGCTAAAACCTGAACGAAATGGACATTTCAGCAGTATACACTGCAATGGAACCTTCACCCAAGTCGCACACAGTCGATCTTGGTGTGGATAACTATAATCCAGACCGTTT
>JAMCWV010000225.1:0-2238 GCA_023481025.1 Gammaproteobacteria bacterium | reverse complement strand
AACCAATAATAACCTTGTTAATTAGCTGGATTCAACTCTTTAACTAATTGATTAATAATGGCTAAATTGGTTGGGTGAGTTTTGTTCAGTCTGCTTTGAGTCGATTGAAAAGCAAACTTTTTGTGCGCACTATATCGACAATTGCAAAATCAGTGGATAATTAGCCATCAAAAGCACCTATTTGAGAGCATTATGTGGAAAACTTTTAAAAACGGTCTGGATTATATGAGAGTTTGGCCCAATCACGCTGTGGTTGGTAATCTTCCGGAGTCGCGAGTTATTCCTGCGTTAAAGCTGGGCGTTAAAGTTATTCCGGTTGCTGCGGTCGCAAACTTTTATGTGCAGTTTCAGTATTTAGGTGCCGATTATTTGCCGCAAATTATCGCAACCACACTTTTTTTATTGGTGCTGCCACTGCAAGGTTATTATTGGTTGGGTAAACGTAGTTATCGGTTGTTGCCGCCACCGCTGAAAAGCTGGTTTTTAGATTTGCAGTACAAATTAAATCAAGCCGGTGAAGATATTCGCTTGCCCGGTCATCGACCGGGCCCAGCGTATATTGATTTAGCGAGGGTGTTGCGCAAAGCCTTAGCGGTATTGCCGCCAGAAGAGCATTAGTTTTTGGCTGAGAACTCGCTCCAAATGGGGGCGTGATCAGACGGTTTATCAATACCGCGTAGCTCGTAGTCAATGCCAGCATCGATACAACGCGCTGCGAGTGCTTCGGTGGCTAGAATTAAATCAATGCGCAGTCCACGGTTATCGTCAAACCCACGTGAACGATAGTCAAACCAGCTGAATTGTTGATTTTCATCCGGTTTAAGTTGCCGATAGGTGTCGATAAAGCCCCAGTCTAAAAGACGCTGCATCCATTCACGCTCTTCGGGTAAAAAGCTACATTTACCGGTTTTTAACCAACGTTTGGCATTTGCTTCACCGATACCAACGTCCAAATCAGTCGTGGAAATGTTCATGTCACCCATGAGTATCACGGGTTGATCCGGCGATTGTGTGGTGTTTAGGTAAGCCATTAAGTCTTGATAAAACTTTTCTTTAGCTGGGAATTTAATCGGATGGTCGCGCGACTCACCTTGCGGAAAGTAGCCGTTCATAACTCGAATAAGCTCACCGTCTGGTGCTGTGACTGTTGCCATAATCATCCGGCGTTGAGCGTCTTCGTCATCGCCCGGCCAGCCATAAGTGACATCCTGAGTAGGCACTTTGGTCAGTAAAGCCACACCGTAATGCGCTTTCTGCCCAAAGAAGTAAACTTGATAGCCCATGGCTTCGACGTCCGCAAGCGGGAAGGCTTCGTCATGAACTTTGGTTTCTTGCAGGCCAATGACATCCGGCTGATGCTTGTCGATGAGCGCTTGCAATTGATGTAGTCGTGCACGCAGGCCATTGATATTAAAGCTAATAAATTTCATAGGACGATTCTTTTCGCAGCAATTAGTGAATAAAGTCAAGCAAGGATACCACTGCTCGACGGAGAATGCAGCTGGTGGCTAAAGGCTGTAATTCAACGCCAGTCGCAGTATACTGGCGACTGCGATTCACCAGTGAACCCTGATAAAAATAAAAAGGCAAAAGCATGACAGATTGGGCAGAAATTAAAGCCGGTGCACGCGCGTTTGCACACATTCAAGAACATGGGCTGCAGCAACAGGACATCAGTTTAATGCTCGGTGCCTCGGGCGGTCCCAAATGGTTTGTATTGCAAGGCCTCGATCATTACTTTTTCGGTGAGTTTTTTGCCCAACGCGAGCAACCCTTAGAGCTGTTAGGAACGTCAGCAGGGGCATGGCGTTTCGCTAGTTTGGGGCGCAATGATGCGGCTGCAGCGAGCGCTTTATTTAGTAAATTATACCGTGCGACGGTTTACAGCGAGAAGCCAGACGTCAAAGAAATCACGGACAAAGCGATTGAACTCCTACATGAATACGTTCCGGATGCGGCTATCGCGGAAATATTGCAGCAAGACACGTTTCGTCATCACATGATTGTCGTGCGCAGTAAAGGCATAGTGGCCTCGGAAAGTCGTTTCGGGCAAAGCTTGGGATTAATTAAAGCAGCGGCGTTGAATGCTATTTCGCGGAAGACGTTGGCGAGCAGTTTTGAGCGCGTCGTCTTTCATCACCCAGCCGCAGCGCCGCCACTAGGCCGCGATTGGAGCGACCTGCCGACGCGTCATGTGCAGTTAACTCAGGACAACTTTCAATCCAGCTTTGAACCTGT
>JAMCWV010000086.1 GCA_023481025.1 Gammaproteobacteria bacterium | reverse complement strand
ATTATCCTGCCTCAGCTTGAACAACTTTTAGCTCAGTATGTTTGGCGAACCAGCCCTGCACCGGCCGCTGCTCTTGCTGTGGCAAATAGTGAGCCGAGCTAATGTCTATTGGCGCTTGGTTGATTATCATTCTTGCTTTGGGGATTATTCTGAGCAATATCATGTTGCTGAAAAAAACAGCCAATATGAAAATGCCGCAGACTAAAAAACAGAAGCCCAAACAAGCTGAGCAAGACGATGATCAAGCAGACGATTGGGACAAAGATGACTGGGGTAAAAACGACTGGCAAAAAGACAATTGGGATGATGAGCAAAAATAATCAACCCCGCAGTGCGCGGGGTTGAAGGTTTTCGTGGTGAAATAACTGGGGCAAATTTAAAGTGGCACGCCTAAACGTTTCGCCACTTCTTCGTAAGCTTCGACAACACCACCTAAACCTTGACGGAAACGGTCCTTGTCGAGTTTGGTTCGAGTTTCTTTGTCCCATAAACGGCAACCATCTGGGCTAAACTCGTCACCCAACACGATTTCGCCATGAAAGACACCAAACTCAAGCTTATAGTCGACCAACAACATTCCTGCATCAGCAAACAACGGCTTTAACACGTCATTGACGGCGAACGTTAAGCGTTTCATTTCCGCCATTTGTGCTGCACTCGCCCAGCCAAAGGTTTCAACATGGGATTCATTGATCATCGGATCATGCAAAGCATCGTTC
Source organism: Gammaproteobacteria bacterium (assembly GCA_023481025.1). The sequence goes on along the minus strand of JAMCWV010000086.1, from coordinate 3,034 downwards.
TTCAAGAAGAGTTCGAACGTCGGCGGATTCAGTTCCAAACCTTCCTGGACACCCAAACGACGCACGAGCGAGCCGGCGGCAAGGTTACGAACAACACACTCGACCGGAATCATGTCGAGTTTCTTCACCACACACTCTGTGTCTGACAGCAATTCTTCCATTTGCGTTGGAATTCCCGCTGCGGCCAGCTTCTCCATAATGAAATGGTTGAACTTGTTATTGACCATACCCTTGCGAGCCAACTGTTCGACCTTCTCACCATCAAAGGCTGAAGTGTCGTCACGGAATTCTAAAATTAAATAGTCCGGGTTCTCAGTGGTAAACACAGTTTTCGCCTTACCGCGGTACAACTCATCTCGTTTTTGCATGGAAGTTTCTCAAGTTCCTAGTCAGTATTATCCCGGAATGCATCTGCAAACACAGGGAACCAAGCGTCCAGTTGCGCAGCGCTCACTGGCTCATCATCAATTTGCGCGACAATATAAGTTGTACCATCACGCTCATCTACCGTGAACACGACATCCGTGCCACGACTTAAATCTAAATCACCTTCGGCGGAGCGCGACCAAAATGCCAAACGACGGAAGAAACCGCGCTTACCACCTGGTTCATAACTGGTGTAGTACGCGCCTTCACTTTGGTTCAAGTCTTCAATGACAAAGCCAACTCGCTCTAGAACACCAGGCATCAAGGCCCAAGCCACGTTAAAGCTGCTATCGAGAATCATCGCGGCAGACGCATCAGCCGTTTCGCCACGACGAATTTCTACGCCTGCACGTGCGCTTTGTAAACGTTCGCCTTCATAACTTACCGCTAAGCGACGTGAAACCGCGTTGAGGAAATCCGCTTCAAGGTCACGCTGTAACATGACCGGGATGTCCTGACGAGATACCGCGCGACCATCACGTAACCACTGAATATCGCTCGCTGTCACATCTAAGGTCGAGCTGCGGCGGTGACCTGCCGACTGCATTTCGATCCGCAAAACCTGCTCTGATGAGAAACTTACCCGATTACGAGTAAACAAGGACAGAAACCCGCCTTGACGTTGCGAATAGTGCTCTTTGCGGTACGGTGCAGTGACAATCAAACGTTCAGCGTCACGCTCAACGATTCGTGCACCGGTTTCCGCCACAACCTCTTCGACCGCGTCCCAAATCCAGCTGGGTAAGTCGTCAACACCTTCAACGGCATCAAACGAGATGCGCGTATCGCGCGTCGCTTCATCAACACGACTTCCAGGCGCTAAGGTTAACACTTGCGCTGGCGAGCGCACGCTGACAGCTGCGCCTAAAGAGCCTTCACGCTGTTGATCCGACAACGCTGGAATTTGAAATTGCGCACGTTGTGCACGCGCATCAAGGTCGGAAGGAAAAGTTAATTGGCCACGATCTTCCACTTCAAGATAATCAAAACCACCTTCTGCTAGCTCACGTTTTGCCGCACAGCCACTTGCTAAGATTACCGCTAAACCGATAATCCCTAATTTATTCAACGTCATCCGAACTCCGCTCTGTTAAGTATCCTGCATCTATGAGTGCTTGTTCGATTACTTTTTCGTTCTCAAGTTCCGGTGGTGTTAGTGGTAATCGATAATTAGGTTGAATCCAGCCCAATCGAGCCATGGCCCACTTCACTGGTATTGGATTCGCTTCAATAAACAAGGCTTGATGTAACGACGCTAATTTTGCGTCAAATTCTTCTGCTGCTGCGCGGTCTCCACGACATGCTGCATCAACCATCCGCTTCATCGTTTGCGGCATAAGGTTGGCCGTCACACTAATCACACCATGGCCACCGGCCAGCATGAATTCGCGTGCGGTTGGATCATCACCGGACAGTAATAAGAAGTCGTGACCACACAAACGCTGCAATTCAGCAACGCGCTCAACCTCGCCCGTTGCTTCTTTAATGCCAACAATATTCTGGTTCTGCGCCAGCTCAGCAACTAACTCTGGCAGCATGTCGCAGCCAGTGCGACCGGGCACATTATAGAGAAACTGAGGTAAATCGCTGGCTTCACTGACATGTTTATAGTGCTCTAACAGTCCACGGCGACTTGGTTTATTGTAATATGGGGTTACATTGAGGAAACCGTCCACCCCTAATACAGCGATGCGCTCAGTTAATTGCACAGCTTCTTGGGTTGAATTCGAGCCATTTCCTGCAATGACACGAATGCGACCATCGGCCAATTCAACTGTGGCACGAACAACATCAACATGCTCATCGTGATTCAATGTTGGCGATTCCCCCGTCGTTCCTACAGAAACGATCGCGTCTGTGCCATATTGCACATGGAATTCAACCAATTCGGCGAGGAGTTTATAATCAACATTGCCGTTGCTGGTAAACGGGGTGACGAGCGCCACCATACTGCCGGTTAGCATAGATTCTCCCTCTTAAAATAAGGGCTCAATCTTACTTGTGTGGCACGTTAATGACAAGAGCAGTTCACTGGCTTCTGCACGGATTCTATGCTTTCATGTGCTAACGAGGCTTTACAGTACAATGTGAGGAAAATAATTCATGAAAACTTTGCAAGTGGGCGACGCCGCTCCGATGTTTACTTTGCCTGACCAAAATGGCGACGCAGTCAGTCTTAAAGAGCTGCTGAAAAGCGCCCAAGTTCTTGTTTATTTTTATCCGAAAGCCATGACGCCAGGCTGCACTGTGCAAGCACAGAAGCTGCGCGATGCACGCGATGAGCTGGCGGCAAAAGGCGTCACTGTGGTTGGTATTAGTCCCGACGCGCCTAAACGTCTGGCAAAATTCACCGAGCGTGACGAACTGAACTTTACCTTACTCAGCGACGAACAACATGAAGTTGCTAATGCGTTCGGTGTTTGGGGGCCAAAAAAATTCATGGGCCGCGAATACGACGGCATCCATCGCATCAGCTTCCTCATCGGTAAAGACGGTAAGGTTGCTCACCTTTTCGACAAATTCAAAACCAAAGATCACCACGAAGTCGTTCTCGCTGCACTCTAATCGATGGCGTCGGCTTCGGCTGGCTTCCGTGGATGGGTTACGG
>JAMCWV010000076.1 GCA_023481025.1 Gammaproteobacteria bacterium | reverse complement strand
CACGAAATGAATAGACGCGTTCTTTCGCTCGTGACTTCTCTTCGTCACGACGAGCACCACCAAACGCAGCATCAAATTGATAGTGATTCAGAGCTTGCTTGAGTGCTTGGGTTTTCATGATATCGGTATGCTTTGCCGAGCCATGGGTAAACGGTCCGATTCCTTGAGCAAGGCCTTCAGGGTTAATGTATTCAATCAACTCGAAACCCATCTCGCTGGCCATCCGATCACGAAACGCAATCATTTCACGGAATTTCCACGTCGTATTGACATGTAAGAAGGGGAAAGGGATACGCCCGGGGTAAAACGCCTTGCGTGCCAAATGCAGCATCACTGAAGAGTCTTTACCAACCGAATATAACATGACGGGATTTTCGAATTCAGCCACAACTTCACGAAAAATCTGAATCGATTCCGCTTCCAATGCTTGCAAGTGCGTCACAGAATGCATGGCAATCTTGTCTCGATTTATCAACGATGTAATGACTGTAATGGAAGGACGATCACGGGGCAAGTTAAGGCTGAGTTAAGGTGAGGGTAAATCTGCTAACGCCTGTTCGAACAATGCTGCTAAAACCGGCTGGTAAAGTCGATGTTGACGCACCCAAGCAATTGCTTGCGCTGGATCGTAGGCAGGCAAATCAGCGATGACCTGCCGCAAAACCTGCGCCAAATTTTGACAATCATCAGCGGCAAACAGGGTGACGGGCGCGCCTTGCTCGTGCAGTTCGCGGTGCGGCGGAATCGCCGACAGTACCAACGGCTTACCGTGCGCCATCGCTTCAATCGACTTCAATGAGGAGACCAAATCGGTTACCGGGGTGCTCATTCTCGGGTTGACGACAATATCAAGCAGAGGATAAATCGATGCAGTTTCAGTCGGCGTTAAACGACCGGTAAAATAAAGTTGGTCGGCGACCCCAAGCTGCTCTGCTTGATCATAAAGTCGTCGCTGCACAGCGTCGAGACCTTGCTGCTGTTGATCAAATCCTTGTTGTGCATCCGATCCAACAATAACCACAGCAGCGTCAACACCGTCACTGCGCAGTTTCGCCAACGCCTCGAGTAAATAAGGCAATCCCTCGTAGCTATTCAATGAGCCGACATAGCCGCACACCACCTTTGCGGTGATACCAAGTTCACTGCGCCAATCACGCGCCTTCGCAGCGCTCGGCAATTCGGTTAAACAGTTTGGTAGTAAGGCAATGCGAGAACCGGCAACACCACGTCGTTCCAGCTCGGCTTTCATCATCGCATTTAACGTTAAAACGCGTGTCGCATGCTGGGCGACGTGAGCTTCCGCCGCTTGCGCAGCCAAAAACGCATCGCTTTGAGCATAATTGGCCTTCTTACTCGCGCGAGTCAGCTCCCAAAAGCCACGAACTTCATAAATAAACGGCAACGCGCCATCACAGGCCGCAAGCACGGGCTCAGCGTTTTCATAATTGGAAGCTGCGATAACAAGATGAGGACGAAAGACCGATAGAATTTCGCGATAGGCTGATACTGCAAGGGGTTTCCAGTCGCTATACGCCAGACCTTTCGGTTGCGCAGGTTCAGCCAGAAACAAATAACGCACACCATGAATGTGCTGCTCAGCAGCTACGTGGGGCTCGGCGAACCCGGTGCGGCTCCATAAGCGACCCAGTCGACTTAACACGGAAACCTGATATCCCATTGCCATAAAACTCTGCGCGACCGCGTGCGTGCGCACTGCGTAGCCGTCCGAACTATACGGGAAACTATGGTCGACTACGTAGAGCAGGCGTTTTTTCGGCATTAATGTGACTTATTCAAATATAAACCTTTGGCGTAGTGCCCAACAACATGGGTTAGAGCGCGCCAAAGTTAGGGTTCGACGTGTTCGTGCCAAAGGCTCAAGCGCTCATTAAAGCTACGCAAGATCGCCTCATACTCATTACTTTCCGATAAAATATACGGCGTAATCAGAATCACCAGTTCGGTGCGACGCTCACGCTCTGTGGTATTACTAAACAGCCGGCCGAGCCCTGGAATATCTTTTAGCAGCGGAACGCCGGATTGCCCCATAGTGACCTCCGAAGAAATCAAACCACCAAGTAACACGGTGGAACCATGGCGAAGGTTTAGTTTCGTACTCATCCGCCGGGTGGAAATCGTCGGTGAATTTTGTACACCCGTAACCGTGGCTTGCGCTGAACTGACTTCTTGTTCAACTTCGATGTCAACGAGGTCACCGGAATGAATCGTCGGCGTCACTTTCAAAATTACACCGGTACTGCGGTACTGAATGCTCTGTAGGACACCACCCATTTCTAAGTTACCGGACGACAAACCACTCTGCTGACTAGTTATAATCGGTACTTCTTGACCGACTTGGATCTCCGCGGATTCACCGTTGCGTGCCATAATGCTCGGTGTCGACAAAATGGTTGCGCGGTTTGAACTGGCAAGCGCGTTAACAACACCACGCGCATCCCCAGCAGAGTTCAGCCAATTGATATCGAAACCGCCGCTACCGATGCTAATACTGCGCGTGACATCACCAACGGCTGCGTTGCGCAACAACCACTGCACACCGAACTCGTTCTCGTCATCGAGCTGCACTTCAGCAATGGTGACTTCAATCAGAGCCGAACGGGTTGGCTGGTCGAGCGAGCGTAAAATACTCATAATCGTCTTACGATCTTCAGCATCCGCTCGGAAAATCAACGTATTCGTTGCAGAGTCGACCACCACCATTGAGCGCTGGGAAGGATCGGTGTTGCTTGACGAGCTCGAAGTGCTTTGCGAGCTCGTCGTGTTTCGCGCGCCCGATGAAGATGAGGTGCTAGACTGTCCCGTCAATATGCTTTGCAACACGCCAGCTAAATGCTCGGCGGTGGTGTTGCGCGGCGTATAACTAATCAACGACGCTTCACTCACTGTTGGCTCGACCGGTACATCAAGTTCTTTGGCCCAATTGAGGACATGAGCCAGTACATCGTCGCCGGTCGTGAACACCAAGATCGCGTTAATTTGACTGACTGGCAACAGAATTACCGGATAGCGTGAACCACCAGCACGTGGCGAAAAGTTCGCTGGCGGAACACTGTAACCTTCCGCTGCGAGCACATCCGACAATTTGCCGACTAAATCATCAGCGCTCCAATGCTCGGGGTTAATCCGCACGCTACGACGACCTTGCATGACCGGCTGATCAAGCACACGAATTGCTTGTGCTGCAGCATTCACCGCGTCAGGCTGACCTTGCAAAACGATCGCGTTGCGGGTTGGGTCCTCGCGCATTTGAATACGATCACCAAACATCGTCCGAATCCAACTGGCGACGTCGCTATTCCGTACCGCTGACAAATCGATCATTTGAAAAATTGGGCGCAAATCACTGGGCATTTCCGGCAATGCCGCACCGCGGCGAATTTCCGGCAGCGCTGACTGATTACCCGCGTCTTTACTGACACGGACAATGCCATCAACTTCTCGGGTAGTAATGCCGTAATCACCGAGCACACTGCTTGCCAGTTTTTCAATTTCTTCAGGTGATAAATCTTCCGGTGTGCGCACCGTCACAAGGTCGCGGCTGGCAAGAACAGCATCTTCAATTACCACCGAACGCTGGAGAATGTTCGCATAAACCAAACGGGCAAAGTCACCGACTGGAACTTGGCGTACATTCAAACTCGCCGGTTGGTCGGTTGCTGCACTTATCCGCGGCCGTTGCTCTGAATCCTGCCGTCCACCGATTTGGGCAGTCAATGGCGGCGCCGGCATTTGCTCGGTAAACGGACTGCGAC
>JAMCWV010000176.1 GCA_023481025.1 Gammaproteobacteria bacterium | reverse complement strand
AGCCATTGTGTTTAGTAACACTAAACACGGCTGTAGCTTAATCTATCATTGGCTGTTAGCGGACAAGCATCGCGTCGGCTTGCTCACCGGTGACGTGCCACAACGCAAACGTTTACGTATTTTGGAAGACTTCACCCAAGGTAAAATCGATATTCTTGTTGCGACAGATGTCGCCGCACGAGGTCTGCATATTCCTGCCGTAAGTCACGTGTATAACTTTGATTTACCGGACGACTGCGAAGACTACGTGCACCGCATTGGTCGAACTGGCCGTGCTGGCGCTTCTGGCAAAGCAGTCAGTTTTGCCTGTGAAGAGTACGTGTATAACTTACCGGCTATCGAAGCGTATATTCAGCATGAGATTCCGGTGACTAAATACAACCCAGACGCACTGTTAAAGGACTTAACCCGTCCACATATTCCACAGAAGCGTCGTTTACAAAGTGGTCGCGAACACAACCGCCGTCACTCTGGGCCACGTCAACGTAAACAGTCATAAGTCCCCATGGAAGGAGCCTAGCCGATGCGTTCAAAAGATTATTATGCAGCCATCGATTTAGGCTCCAATAGCTTCCACATGCTGGTTGTGCGTGTGGTCGCTGGCTCCGTCCAAGTCGTTTCAAAGATTCGCCGTAAGGTTCGCCTCGCCAGTGGCTTGCAAGACAATGGTAGCTTGTCACCGGCGGCACGCCAACGGGCGCTTGACTGCCTCGCTATTTTTGCTGATCGGGTGCGCGACATTGCACCAGAAAATATCACTGCAGTCGGTACTGCAACACTGCGTAAACTGAAAGACGACGACCCCTTTCTCGAGCAAGTTCGCAACACATTAGGTCACCCCTTACGGATTATTTCTGGGGAAGAAGAAGCCGCGACCATCTATCAAGGTATCGCTCACACGACCGCACATCATGGTCGCTTGCTCGCCATCGACATCGGCGGCGCAAGCACAGAACTTGCCCTTGGGCATGGTTTCACCGCCACTATTTTGCGTAGTCTCGACATGGGCTGTGTGACGTGGATTAGCCGATTTTTTGCCGACCATAAAATTACAAGTGAACGCTGCGATGCTACCATTGAGGCTGTCGAAGCGCTGGTGCGCGAACATGCTGCACCTTATCGCGAACATGGTTGGGATGTCGTCCTCGGCGCCTCTGGCACCTTTAAAGCCCTTCAGGAAATTGCCGCGGTGCGGCGTGTTCCCGAACGTTTTACCTTGCCGTGGCTCGAACAGCTCCTGCAAGAAACCATTCACCATGGTCACATTGAAAAGCTCAACGTGCATGGGTTAAAAGAAAGCCGCAAGCCTACTTTTGTGTCAGGGCTATGCATTCTGATTGGCTTATTCCGAGCGCTCCATATGACCACAGTTGAGGCGACTGAAGGCGCGTTACGGGAAGGTTTGGTGTATAGCATGCTCGAAGAGCTGCAGCATCCAGACGTGCAGTTACGTACATTAGAGAGTTTAGTGCAGTCGTATCACCTCGACCTGCAACAGGCGCAGCGCGTGAAACGGGTGGCGTTAGACTATTACAGCAAAACGCCAGAGGGCTGGTGCGATATTTCCGGTGAGGACGTTGCCACATTGTTGCGTGCTGCTAGCTATTTGCACGAAATTGGTCTTGCCTTGAGCTACCAACACGCGAGTAGCCACGGCCATTATTTATTGGCGAACAGCAACTTACCGGGATTTACCCAGCGGCAACGCGAGTACTTGCTCGCGCTAATCAGTGCCGTTTCGGGAATTATTGACGACGATGAGCAACCTGAAAACCTACCCGACTATCAAACCCTCGCGCGCTTAAGTCGATTGTTGCGATTAGCGGTTCTCGCTTGCCAACGACGCAATGATGACATGATCGCCAACGCACAAATTGACATTGCTGGCGATGAAATTCGTTTGCAGTTTAGTGCAGACTTTATGGCCACAAATCCATATCTACAGAGTTTGTACGACAGTGAAGTAGCGTGGCAAGCACAGTTTGGTGGGTTAACGCTAGTCGACACACAAGACGACTAGCGTTAAGAGCTGACTAGTTGGTGCTAACTTAGTTGCTTTTACTTTTCTGCAAGTTGCACAGCAATGCGCTTCGCAAAATAGGTTAATATCCCATCCGCGCCAGCCCGTTTAAAGGCCAACAGAGATTCCATAATCGTTGCTTCACCCAGCCAGCCTTTTTCAATCGCAGCCATGTGCATGGCATACTCACCACTAACTTGGTAGGCAAACGTCGGCACTTTAAAGGTGTCTTTCACCTGCCGAACCACATCTAAGTAAGGCATGCCTGGCTTAACCATCACCATATCCGCGCCCTCCTCAAGATCGAGCGCCACTTCATGCAATGCCTCATTGGCGTTTGCTGGGTCCATTTGGTAGGTCTTCTTATCCGCACCTTTTAGGTTACCCGCTGAACCGACTGCATCGCGGAACGGCCCGTAGTAATGTGACGCATATTTCGCTGAGTACGCCATAATCTGTACATTCGGGTAGTCTGCCGTTTCCAGCGCCTCACGAATCGCGCCGATACGACCATCCATCATGTCCGAAGGCGCAACAATATCCGCGCCTGCTTCAGCATGTGACAAAGCCTGCAACTTTAGAATTTCAGTCGTGACGTCGTTCAGAACATAGCCGTCGTCATCTAAAATGCCGTCTTGACCATGACTGGTAAACGGATCGAGTGCAACATCGGTCATAATCCCCATATCCGGTACAGCAGCTTTTACCGCCCGCACGGCGCGTTGCGCCAACCCATCAGGGTTATATGCTTCTTCGGCCATGAGCGACTTGGCATTTGCTGGAGTCACAGGAAAAATCGCAATAACCGGAACACCCAAATCATAAAGTTCTTGTGCTTCTGCGACTAGCAAGTCGATAGACACGCGCTCTACGCCTGGCATTGACGGTACCGCTTCGCGCTGACCTTCGCCCGGTAACACAAACATAGGGTAAATTAAGTCGGCGGCGGTGAGGGTATTTTCCGCCACTAAACGCCGGCTGAAGTTATGCCGACGCAGTCGACGTAAACGACGAAATGGGAATCCACCGTAAGGATACATATCTGTTACTCCACTATAAACTTGGGGCTAGTATAATCTGATTGCGGCCACTGTGTTTCGCTTTATTTAACATTGACACTCTCCCAAGTCCCGAACAAACGCTGTGCGTTATCGGTGGTTAACTTGGCGAGCTCAGGCAGCGAACAGTCACGCAACGCCGCTACTTGCTCGGCAATCCAAAGCAGATTCGCCGGCGTGTTATTGCGCGATTTCGGTCGCGGCCGTATCGTGCGTGGCATTAAATACGGTGCGTCCGTTTCCAATAGCAATTTCTCAGGATGAATATGCGGGACTGCAGCCTGCAACTCAGCACCGCGGCGTTCGTCACACACCCACCCAGTCACACCAATGTATAAACCACGCTCTTGATAGGCGGCTAGCTCGTACGCTGTGCCAGTAAAACAATGCGCCACCGCTGCTGGCAACCGGTCGAGGTATCGATCAAGAATATCGAGCTGGTCATTAATGGCGTCGCGCTCGTGAAGATAAATGGGTAATTGGAGCTCGACGGCGAGTTCGAGTTGGGCCGCAAACACTTGCCGTTGGATTTCTGGTGGTGAATAGTTGCGATTGTAATCTAGGCCGCATTCACCAATTGCCCGAACCGCCGGAGATTGCGCCAAGTCACACAATAGCGCAATGAAATCTGGATGGTTTTGACTCACTTCGGCGGCATCATGGGGATGCACGCCCGCTGTGCTCACGCAGCCGGGGTAGGTTTGTGCGAGCTCATGAGCTTGGGCGCTAGTGGCTAAAGACGTGCCGATTAACACCAAACGACGGACATTGGCCTTTTGTGCCACACTCACTACTTCTCCCGCTTGGTCAATCAGCGAGTTTGCGGTGAGGTTTACGCCAACGTCCGTCCAGATCATTCGAAAGCCTAACGCTGCTGTTGAACGCGCATGCGACGGTTACTACCATCAGCACCCATGAAGAAGCTATTGCCAATCCGTCCCGGCTCAATGAAGTAACGCTGGCCTTCGCGAATTTCGACCCGATCAGCGGAGCTACGCTGCAACCACACTTGACCATTGTCTAGGCGCATGCGTTGCAGTCCTGCTGGATTCTGCCAAACCTCAATCACGTCATAGTAAGTCTTTTCGCTCGGAGGCTCTCGGCGCTGACGTTCTTCTGCTTCAGCTCGGCGTTGAGCTTCACGTGCCTCGGCTGCGCGAGCACGGGCTTCAGCTTCCGCTGCACGCTCTTGTGCTTGGCGTAATGCATCTTCCCGACGAGCAGCTGCCTCTGCTCCGTCAACGCGCGCCGCAAGGTTATCAAAGCATTGTAAGCGTTCAGTGCTTTCGCTGATTGCGGCACAAGCGCGTAACTGCGTCGCCAAACTTTGGTTTTGGTTGTCGTTCACTGCTGGCCGACCTTGTGCAGCTGCCGTTGACATTGCAACACTGGCGCCAAAAACTGTAAGGCTCAGTGCGATAAAACGAAATGCTTTCATGATTCTGTTTCCTCTTCTGGTGACTTACGCACATAAAACCGTGACAGCACAATACCCAACTCAAACAGCAACCACATGGGTATCGCAAGCAAGGTTTGGGATATCACATCGGGCGGTGTCAACAACATGCCGACAATAAACACGCCAACGATGACATAGGCTCGTTTTGCGCGTAACTGTTGTGGCGTTACCACCCCACTCCAACACAGCAGCAAAATTGCCACTGGTATTTCAAAAGCGATTCCGAACGCGAAAAAGATTTTTAAAACAAAGTCAAGATAGCTCGAAATATCGGTCGCAATTGTAATGCCTTCCGGTGCCATGGTTGTGAAAAAACCGAAGGCGATCGGCAGCACGACATAGTACGCAAATGCAATGCCACCATAAAAAAGCAGACTGCTACTTATCAGCAATGGCGCGACTAAACGTTTCTCATGCTGATACAAGCCGGGCGCAATGAACCGCCAAACCTGATGCAATAAAAATGGAATGGCAACGAGTACCGCAACCACTAAAGTTAATTTGAATGGGGCGAAGAACGGCGCGCCAACATCTGTTGCGATCATGCTCGCACCTTCAGGTAAATGCGCCATGAGCGGATCAGCAAGCCAGCGGTATAGGTCGCGGGCGAAGTAAATTAAGCTCAGGAAAATCACCAGCACAACGCTGACACTGCGTAATAGAGTGCTGCGAAGTTCGGCTAAATGGTCGAGTAAACCGGGTGCATTACTCATTCGCGGTTGTCCTCGGAACTCTTCTGGTCAGGTGAGTTTTTCGTCTCGTAAGGTCGTTGCACCGACGCAGCCGCATCCTGCAGTTCCTTTAATGAACGCTTAAGCTCTGGAGAGAGTTTGTCGAGGTCGTCAGCTGCCTCAATTTGCTTAAGATGCTCATGGAGCTCTTTCACCCGCAATTCATGATTGATTTCGGCTTCCATTTTGCTCCCGAACGCGCGCACTTTTGCCAGTGTCCGTTGCACTGAGCGAATGGCGCCCGGCAGTCGCTCTGGCCCCAACACCACAAGGCCAATTACAGCGATCACGAGAAGCTCCCAAAAACCAATATCAAACATAGTCGAGCTTACTGCTTATCTTTTTGTTTTTCAGTTGTTTGAGCGTCATCTGATTGTTCACGCTTGTGCTCAATCACATCGCCCTTGTCCTTTTTATCGTCATCATTCATTTCTTTTTTGAAACCTTTAATGGCTGTGCCAAGGTCTGAACCCAACGAGCGCAAACGCTTACCACCAAATAAAATGACAATAATTAACAACACAATGAGAACTTGCCAAATACCAATGCCACCCATGCTGAATCTCCTCAAATAACTGCTCAAACAAGCGGTTGAAACCGAATTAAGGGCGTGACCACCACGCCTGTAACCAACTAATCACCGCCACTGCTGCGGTTGGAATTGTGAACCAGAGCGATTGCTCAGCAACGATAAAAGCCGCCGCCGAAACCGAGGCACTGGCAGCCAGCAAACTCCACCATCGGCTCACTGCAGTTTTACGTTGATGCTGTAGAAATTGTTGCGCCCACTCCCGCTGTTTGCGGCCGCCCTTTTGCATTTGTTGTAAGGTATCGTACAGCAAGCCCGGCATTTCTGGCAACTTTTCCGCCCAGTAAGGTGCCTGTTCTTTGACATTGCGCAATAAGGCACGCCAGCCGATTTGCTCTTGCATCCAACGCTCTAAATACGGCTTTGCGGTTTTCCATAAGTCCAGCTGCGGATAGAGCTGACGACCTAAGCCCTCCACATACAAAAGCGTTTTTTGCAATAACACCAACTGCGGTTGCACTTCCATGTCAAACCGTCGCGCTGTATTAAACAGATTCAACAGCACATGAGCAAACGAGATTTCGGCCAGTGGCTTTTCAAAGATTGGCTCACAGACGGTGCGAATTGCCGACTCAAACTCTTCGACATTGACGTACTCGGGCACCCAACCGGAATCGATATGCAATTCCGCAACTTTGCGATAATCCCGATTAAAAAAGGCAATGAAGTTAGCCGCTAAATAGCGCTTGTCTTCACGGTTTAAGGTGCCAACAATACCAAAGTCGACCGCTAAGTAACGCGGATTCCCACCCGACTCTGGGTCGACGAAAATATTGCCTGGATGCATATCCGCATGAAAGAAACTGTCGCGAAATACTTGTGTGAAAAACACTTCCACACCGCGTTCCGCCAGCACTTTCAAGTCAATATTGTGTGCTTTTAAACTTGCAACATCATTGACTGGAATCCCGTGAATCCGTTCCATAACCATCACATTCGGCCGTGTGTAGGTGCTAAATACTTCGGGAATGTATAACAGCTCGGAATCGGTAAAGTTACGGCGCAACTGAATGGCGTTCGCAGCTTCGCGATCGAGGCTTAATTCGTTATATAAAGTCTTGCGATATTCATTGATGACCTCCACCGGCTTTAAGCGACGGCCATCGGGTAAGTAGCGAGCAGCGACACGTGCTACAGCTTCCATCAACTCAAGGTCGGCGTCGATAGTTTTATTAATGCCTGGGCGCAACACCTTCACCACCACCTGCCGGCCTTCTGGCTCTTTCAATACCGCCGTATGCACTTGAGCAATGGAGGCAGACGCAAGTGGTTGTACATCAAATTCATCAAACACGTCACTAATGGTCTGAATGCCCAACGCCTTTTCAATAATGGCTTGGGCTTGCTCACCAGGGAACGGCGGCACGCGATCTTGCAGCAGCGACAATTGTGCGATCATCTCCGCATCGAGAAGATCTTGGCGCGTTGACAGCATTTGTCCGAGCTTAACGTAAACGGGACCGAGATCTTCAAGCGCTAAACGCAAACGCTCACCCAGTGACTTGTCGCGGTGGCGGTTACGCAACCAGAATGCAGAGCGGCGAGCAGCACGAACGTACCAAGGCAACCAACGCCGCGGGATCATGTCGTCTAAGCCATACCGCATAAGCGTGCTGAGTATTTTGTAAAAGCGAAATCCGCGCACTGTGCTGCCTGCTCCTATGCTTGTTCACGCGCACCAATACGCGCTTCAAGTTGTTTTATTTTGCGCTCTAAGTCACGCAGATCATCCGCCACGAGTGCTTTTTCGAGCGGGTGGACAGCGACGCGTAACTCTTCGGTTAAAATGGCCTGAGCGCGGGTTTGAATTGCCCCTTTCTCTGGCCGCAGCGCCGCAAGTTTCTTCATCACTTGGCCGGCTAAGTACCCCGGAACATCACCGAAATAACCGGCCACAAACTCTTCCCAGTCGACATTCAACTGCAAAAAAACCTGCGCTGCTTGCTGCGCCAGCACCGGGTCGCCAACTATTTCGATTTGCCCGGTTTGCAGCATTTTAGTGACATTGTTGGTATCGCTTAACTTGGGAAGGTCGCTTAAGGTGGTAGTTACCGCGCAATCAACGACTTCGTAATCCGGTCCCATCAAGTGCACACGATCGCTCAGAAACAAAATGGTGATTGATTCTGGTAAGCCTTTGGCAATGAGACGAAAGCACTTGCCGTGCAGTGGTTGAAGCCGCTGCTTGGCACCCGGGTCATTCGCTAACCCAAGGTTTAGTGTGCGTTCGGCACTGGCCCGAAGAACTTGCATAACCGTCATTAAAATTTGAATCCGCGATGCAAGGCAACAATGCCACCCGTTAAGTTGTGATACTCAACGTTCTCAAAGCCAGCGTCGGTCATCATATCCTTGAGTGTTTCTTGGTCCGGATGCATGCGAATCGACTCAGCGAGGTATTGGTAGCTGTCTTTGTCTTTCGCGATGAATTCCCCCATGCGTGGCATGATGTGAAACGAATACAGGTCATAGGCTTTCGACAACATTTCCGCTTCCGGCTTGGAAAACTCGAGCACCAATAAACGTCCACCCGGCTTCAACACGCGCAGCATAGAGCGCAAGGCAGCGTCTTTGTCGGTCACGTTACGCAAGCCAAACGCGATGGTAATGAGGTCGAAGGTATTGTCTTCAAACGGCAGTTTTTCTGCGTCGGCTTGGACATAACTTACATTGCCCACAATACCCATGTCGCGCAGCTTATCGCGGCCAACGCGGAGCATCGAATCGTTAATATCAGCAAGGACAACTTCACCGGTTGGACCGACAATGCGCGCAAACTTAGCGGCTAAGTCACCGGTACCACCGGCTAGGTCCAACACTTTTTGGCCCGGACGTACGCCGCTACAATCAATGGTATAGCGCTTCCACAAACGGTGAATGCCAAACGACATCACATCGTTCATCAGATCGTACTTACCTGCAACCGAGTGAAACACGCCGGCAACCATATTGGCTTTTTGCTCTTTCGCAACCGTTTTGAAGCCAAAGTGCGTGCTGTCGTCTTGTGCCTTATTCATATCTTTTTCCATAGGGAATGCCTACTACGTCAAATTCTTGCCTAGTGTAAACGATGGGAGCGAATTGCCCAATAGAATACCTTGTTCTGCGCGGAAAATCGGTATTTTTGGCTGACTTTTCTGGGGTAGGTAAGTCAACCTCCAGTTACACTTGTGCGTAACGCTCGCGATCCGGTAACCAGCGCTGCATGAGTGCTTCGCTTTGCACTGGGTAATCGTGGAAAAGACGCTGGGCCAACTGGCGGATTTGCGGTAGTAAATCGGCGTCGCGGGTCAGGTCTGCGACTTTCATTTGCACCAAGCCAGTTTGGCGTGCGCCAAGCAATTCTCCCGGTCCGCGCAACTCAAGGTCGCGTTCGGCAATCACAAAGCCGTCATTGCTTGCCCGCAAAACGTTCAAGCGTTCAGTGGCTTGCTGGGACAAGGGCGACTTGTACAACAAGACACAATGGCTAGCCACTGAACCACGACCAACCCGACCACGTAACTGGTGCAGTTGCGCCAAGCCTAAACGTTCCGGGTTTTCAATTATCATTAAGCTAGCATTGGGTACGTCGACACCCACTTCAATCACAGTCGTCGCCACCAGTAAATCGAGCTCATGGGCTTTAAAGGCCTGCATGACCTGCTCTTTCTCGGCTGCTTTCATGCGCCCATGCACCAAGCCAATGCGCGCGCTCGGCAAGGTTTCCTGCAAATAGGTGGCGGTGTCTTCGGCAGCCTGACACTGCAGCACATCCGACTCTTCAATCAAGGTACAGACCCAATACACTTGCCTGCCTTCATCGTTAACGGCGCCGCGCAAACGTTTAATCACTTGGTCTCGCCGCGTGTCTGGAATTGCCACGGTTTGCACAGGCGTGCGCCCCGGTGGCAGTTCATCGATAACCGAGGTGGCTAGGTCCGCATAGGCGGTCATCGCCAAGGTGCGTGGGATCGGAGTCGCTGTCATGACGAGTTGGTGTGGATGCTGCCCGAGTTGTTCACCTTTCTGTCGCAACGCTAAGCGTTGATGGACACCAAAGCGGTGTTGCTCATCGATGATCACGAGGGCTAAATTTTTGAACTGCACAGCATCTTGGAAGAGCGCATGGGTGCCCACCACAAGCTGGATCTCACCTTGGGCAAGCGCTTCCAAAGTTGCGGCGCGCGCTTTGCCTTTGCTTTTACCCGCTAACCAACCCACGCGGATACCCAAAGGCTCAAACCACATGGCGAAGCTCTGCGCATGTTGCTCTGCCAACAGCTCGGTGGGAGCCATGAGCGCCACTTGATAACCTGCTTCGATCGCGGCGAGAGCAACCAGTGCCGCCACCAGTGTCTTCCCGCTACCCACGTCGCCTTGAACCAAACGCAACATGGGATATGGTTGTGCCAAATCAGCTTCCACCTCCGCAACCACACGCGCCTGAGCCGCAGTAGGCGAAAATGGCAATTGTGCCAGTAATGCTTGTTTGAGTTGCACGGCCGGAGGCAAGGACACCGCACTCACCGCTTGGGCCTGCTGACGCACTTGCAACATACTCAGTTGGTGAGCGAGTAACTCTTCCAAAGCCAAGCGACGTTGAGCCGGATGGACACCATTCAACAGCAAATTTTGATCAACGTCGGTGGGTGGTTGATGAAGGACTCGAATGGCTTGTGCGAGCTGCGGCAAACCGTGTCGCAGCGACTCAGGCAAGAGCTCGGGTAAGCTCTCGGCATTCAAATAAGTTAGCGCCTGTTCAACCAAATGACGCAGGGTTAATTGATGTACCCCATCGGTGGTCGGGTAAACCGGTGTCAAAGTCTCCGCTAGCGGTGCTGCTTTTCCGTCCGCCAAGACTTTCCACTCCGGATGCACCATTTCTGGCCCAGTTGGGCCGGGCCGCACTTCGCCGTACAAGTGTACCCGCTCGCCGGCGCTGAGTTGGTTTTGCTGGGCAGCAGTGAAGCGAAAATAGCGTAAGGTAAGAACGCCGGAGTGATCCCGCACCCGCACTAATAGCGCACGGCGTTTACCGAAATGCACACGATTATCGAGTACATCGGCAATCACAGTCGCGTACTCTTGCATACGCAACGCCGCAATGGGCGTGACTTTGGTGCGATCTTGGTAACGCGATGGCAAGTGCAGCAAGACGTCTTGCACATTGCGTAACCCCAAACGTTCCAAACGCTCGGCCATTTTCGGGCCTACGCCTTTTAAATTAGTGATGGGAATCCGCGCCAAATGCGATTGA
The DNA here is from genome assembly GCA_023481025.1 of Gammaproteobacteria bacterium. The sequence continues at coordinate 7,545 of JAMCWV010000176.1, read as the reverse complement.
TTTGGCGCGTTCACGGCTTCCGTCATGGTCAACGCTTAGCCATTCCACTTGCGCACTACACCGTACAAGTCGGTGCGACGATCTTTGAGGTTAGTCACCGACCCCTCGTTGTGCAAATAACGCAGCTCATCGAGGTTTAAATCCGAAAACATCAACATTTCGGTATTCGGTGTCGTTTCCGACATAACAGCGTCATGTGGGAAGGCAAAATCCGACGGCGAAAACACACTCGACTGCGCATATTGTACGTCGAGGCTTTCTACTTCCGGTAAGTTACCGACACTGCCACAAATCACCACGTAACATTCATTTTCAACCGCCCGAGCTTGGGCGCAATGACGCACGCGTAAGTATGCATTGCGGGTGTCCGTCCAAAACGGAACAAACAAGATTTCTAAACCGTCCTCGGCCATCAAGCGACCAAGCTCTGGAAACTCAACGTCGTAACAAATGAGAATTCCCACTCGGCCTGCGTCGGTGTCGAACACCTGAACTTTATCGCCGCCTTCAATAACCCAGTCACGCTTCTCATGTGGCGTAATATGGATTTTCCGTTGTTCTTCTACCGAGCCGTCGCGACGACATAAATAGGTCACGTTATACAGCGAGTCGCCTTCGAGCAACGGCATTGAGCCGGTGATAATATTTACGTTATAACTCACCGCCATTTGCGACATTTCTTTGCGGAAACGTTCGGTATAGCTGGCAAGGAAACGAATCGCTTCCATTTGATGGGTTTGATCCGTAAGGCCCATGAGTGGCGCATTGAAAAATTCTGGGAACAAGGCGAAGTCGCTCTTATAACTCGACACCGCGTCAACGAAGTATTCAACTTGTTGCAGTAACTCTTCAACTGAATCAACTAAACGCATTTGCCACTGAATAGCGCCAACGCGGACATTCCGTGACCGCGCTTTAATAACTGTTTCTGCGGGTTCGTAGAGAAAATTACTCCACTCGAGTAACGTCGCATAGCCTTTCGAGCGCAGATCTTCCGGCAAGTACTTGTACAACAAGCGCTTCACCACAAAATCATTGGCGAGCTGGAAGCTCAAAATCGGGTCATACACTTCGCGACGGCGGACCTTCTCGAGATACTGACTCGCAGTAATGTCATCGGCATATTTATGGTAGTTAACAATCCGGCCGCCGGCCAAAATCGCTTTGAGGTTTAACTGAATACACAGCTCTTTACGGGCGTCATATAAACGCCGTCCTAAGCGATAACCGCGATAATCGGGATGAATCAGCACGTCGAGGCCATACAGCGCATCGCCTTTGGCATCGTTTAAAATCGTGTCTTTTTTACCGAGCAAGTCGTCGTACTGGTGAGGGTTGCTAAACTTGTCATAGGTTACCCGAACAGTCAGCGCTACACCGACCATTTGGCCGTTGTCCTCGAGGCAGATTTGCCCTTCTGGGAAATCACGAATTAAACGCAAGATCGTGTGCTCTTCCCACGCCCCACCTATGTCATCGTAAACCCTGTCCATCAGCTCTTTCAGCTGGGGGTAATCATCATCACGTAGGTTGCGCAACTGCAAATGCAAATCTTCTGGGCTCATCCCGATACCTCTTGCTGATCTATTTGTCTTACAACGAGTGTACACCGAATCTAGGGTCTTGGTGAATCGAAGCAAAAAAAACCTTGCCACCTCAATTTAAGATGTTTATGCTTCTGGACGTCTAAACGTAAACTTGGAATCAAAATGGCTATTGACAACAATCCCCCGAAAGCGAGTGTCATCGCGTTATTGCCGCTGGCACTTTTTTTAGCCCTGTTTTTGGGCACCGGTATCTATTTCCATTTGTCCGGCGTTGAAATGGCGTTCTATCAACTGGCGAGTCCGGTTGCTATTTTGCCGGCGATCATCTTAGCAGTGATTTTAAGTAAGCAAGCGCTGAATGATCGCATTCAAACCTTCGTCGCAGGCGTCGGTCATAACAATATCATCACCATGTGCTTGATTTACCTGTTGGCTGGGGCATTTTCGACGGTTGCAGCCGCCACCGGCGGGGTCGACGCCATGGTCGCGCTGGGCTTAAGTATTATCCCACCCGCTTTCTTACTCCCGGGGATTTTCTTAATTGCCGCGGTTGTTTCTACCGCCATGGGCACTTCAATGGGCACCCTAGCTGCGCTAGCGCCGGTTGCTTTAGGTTTGAGTCAGGCCGCTGGTATTAACCCAGCGCTCATGGCCGGCGTGCTGGTGAGTGGGGCCATGTTCGGTGACAACTTGTCATTCATTTCGGACACCACCATCGCGGCAACGCGAACCCAAGGCTGTGCCATGAAAGACAAGTTCCGAGCGAACTTACGTATTGCCGTGCCAGCAGCGGTGTTAACCGTGATAGCACTGGCGTTTATCGATGTCGGTAGCGCGCCAATTGCCGTGCCTGAAGCCAATTACTGGCTAGCCTTGCCCTACTTCTTCATTATTGCGCTAGCAGTCAGTGGGTTGAATGTCTTTGTTGTCCTGACCCTCGGAATTATTCTTGCTGCTGTGTTCGGCTTTGTCGCCGTCGATTACGCAGTCGTCGCCTTTAGTCAGGATATTTACGAAGGCTTCACCAGCATGCAGGAAATATTCCTGTTGTCGTTACTGATTGGTGGCTTGTCGGCATTAATTCGCCAGCAAGGTGGATTAGCGTTCCTTTCAAATACAGTGGAGCGTGTTGCCGCCAAGCTGAGTAAACGCAAAGAGCGTTCAGCGGCGTTCGGCATTTCTGGTTTAACAGCACTGACAAACTTAGCAGTTGCTAACAACACCGTGACAATTTTACTGTCGGGCGAAGTGAGCAAACGACTGGCTAAAGAAGGTGGCGTTGCGCCGAAGCAAAGTGCCAGCTACCTCGACATTTTTGCCTGTGTGGTGCAAGGCGTGTTGCCCTATGGTGCTCAAGCACTGCTGATGGGGGCAAGCTTTGGGATCTCGCCGTTAGCCGTGAGCGTCAATACATTCTATTGCTTCATCTTAGCGGTAGTGGCCGTGGCAAGCATCTTCGTTCTTGGCCCAATTCGTGCCGATGATGTGGTCGAGGAAGCGCAGATATAATCTGTTCGAAACCGCGCAAATTAAATCAAACCAAAGCAAAAAGGCCAGTGCACTGCACTGGCCTTTTCGTAAAAGCAAAGAACGTCCACAAAAAACCTTAGTTAGTGGTTGGTAATTCCATCACCCCATCAATTTCGATTTGTGAGCCTTTTGGCAAACCTTTCACTTCAATCGCTGCGCGCGCAGGGTAAGGTGTGCGGAAAAATTCGGCCATAACTTCATTCACGACCGCAAAGTGGCTTAAGTCGATCAGGTAAATCTGAACCTTGACCATGTCTTGTAATTCACCACCGGCAGCTTCACACACCGCACTGAGGTTTTTAAAGACTTGCACAGCTTGTTCACGAAAGTCTTCTGACACCATTTCCATAGTGCTTGGCACTAATGGAATTTGGCCTGACAAATACACAGTGGTACCGACTTTAATGGCTTGGGAATAGGTACCGATTGCTGCCGGAGCTTGGTCGGTGGCAATAATCACTTTAGACATATTACTTCCTTAAACGAGAAACACGTTGAACGTGAGGCATCTTCCGAATCTGGCGCATCACGTCCGCTAAATGTTTGCGATTACTAATGGTTAGCACCACGTCAATATAATAGATTGTGGCGTCAATTTCTTCGGTTTTCAGCCCTTGAATATTACAACCCGTGTGAGCGATCGCCGAGGTTAACCGCGCCAGCGCACCTTGATGATTGACAATCTCGACGCGAATTTCCGAGGTAAATTGCGAATCTGGTTTGTTATCCCACTGCACCGGGAAATAACGGCCCGGCTCGTCTTCATGGCCACGCACGTTCTTACACTCACGGCGGTGAATCACGAGGCCTTTACCAGGACTTACATGCGCAATAATATCGTCGCCTGGAATCGGGCGGCAGCATTTTGCAAAGCTTAACAGTAAGCCATCGGCGCCTTTAATCGCGAGACTTCGGCCACGTTCGTCATCGCCATTAGCGGCTTTCAACCGCTGTTCATCACCGACTAACCGGCGCGCCACGGCAACACTCATGAGATTACCAAGCCCAATATCACGCAGCAGATCGTGTTTGTCTTTGCGCTTTAATTCAGTGGCAACCCGAGCAAAATCTTCTGCTTTCAAATCGTCCATACTGAATGCTCCGAGAGCCGCTCGCAGCAAGCGCTCACCGAGGAGCAAGGCTTCATCGTGTTCTTGATTTTTCAAGTATTGACGGATTTTTAAACGCGCTTTACCGGTCACCACAAAATTCAACCAGGCAATATTCGGCCGTGAACCTGGTGCTGTTCGAATTTCAACAGTTTGGCCAGTTTCCAACGGTTTACTCAATGAATAGGCTTTGTGATTCACGCGCGCGCCAATGCAGGCGTTGCCAATATCGGTATGCACGGCATAGGCAAAGTCAACCGGCGTTGCGCCTTGGGGCAGCTCAATGATGCGCCCATCTGGGGTAAACACATAAATTTCGTCTGGGAATAAATCTGATTTCACGTTCTCAATAAATTCAAACGAATTACCCGCGCTTTGCTGCAACTCAATGAGGCTTTGCATCCACTTCTGGGCGCGCACTTGTGCCGTGGTGTTGTTGTCTTCAATGTCTTTGTATAGCCAATGCGCCGCAACACCGCGGTCAGCCATTAAGTCCATTTCTTCGGTGCGAATTTGAATTTCAACAGGTACCCCATGCGGGCCCTTGAGCGACGTATGCAATGACTGGTAGCCGTTACTTTTAGGAATGGCAATGTAGTCTTTAAAGCGAGTTTCAATAGGCTTGTACAAATTATGTACAGCACCCAGTACACGATAACAGGTGTCGACGCTGTCGACCACAACTCGGAACGCATAAATATCCATAACCTGGTCGAACTTTAGCTCCTTATGCAGCATTTTCTTATAAATGCTGTACAGGTGCTTTTCGCGGCCATACACACGGGCTTTTATGCCCTGCTCTTGTAGTCGCGCAATTAATTCGTTATGCGTGCGCTCGAGCAAGGCTTTGCGGTTCCCGCGAGCTTTCCGGACTTGGCTTTCCAGCAGCCGCGCACGCCATGGGTAGTGGGCGTGAAAACCCAGGGTTTCCAACTCATTTTTTATATTATGAATACCCAAGCGGTGAGCAAGCGGTGCGTAGATTTCAAGGGTTTCGCGGGCGATCCGACGGCGTTTGTCGGGACGCAACGAGCCGATAGTACGCATATTATGAGTACGGTCGGCGAGTTTAATCAGAATAACCCGAATGTCTTGCACCATCGCCATGATCATCTTGCGATAGTTTTCGGTGGGCGCCGCATCTTTGCTGTCGAACTGGAGTTTGTCGAGCTTTGACACGCCCTCAACTAGCTCAGCAACCGTAGGGCCAAACTGCTCGGCAAGATCTTCTTTGGTAACGGGTGTGTCTTCAATCACATCATGCAGGAGCGCGGCCATGAGGGTTTCATGGTCCAAACGCATTTCTGCCAACATGCAGGCCACTGCAACCGGATGCGTGATATACGGCTCACCACTTTGCCGCTTTTGCTCGCTGTGCGCGTCGAAGGCGACATGAAACGCCTGCTCAATTCGATCGACTTGATCGGCAGGTAAATAGTTTTCAGTTAATGTGCGCAATCCTTCAAATAGATACACGACAGCACTCTCACTTCTGCTGGTGGACAAACATCATTAAGGTTCGATGCGCAATTCTGCTTTGCAAGGAAAGCATACGTCCAGAAAAAATTAAGGTTCTAACAGAGAGAATAAGGGGAAAATGACGTTTTGCCAACGGGAGAAATGACGGCAGTGGTCGATTGCCACTGCCGAAGAAAGCGATTAGTCTTCTAAATCACTCGATTTGAGGGCAGCCATCGCTGCAACTTCCGCTTCATCTTGTGCGTACTGAGCGGCTTGATCGTCTTGATCTAAGCGACTTGCGTCAACCAAACCCGCTTCGATTTCACGCAACGCAATCACAGTTGGCTTTTCGTTAGAGGTATTGACCAACGCTTCTTTGCCATTGGCGATTTGGCGCGCGCGGCGCGCTGCCACTAGGACGAGATCAAACCGATTGCCAATACGATCGACTGCTTCTTCAACTGTAACACGAGCCATGTGGTCACTCCGCTAAAATTCTGACTTGTTTTTCAAAGGGCATAAATTGTACTTTAACTAACCAATATAGCCAAGTTTTATTCGCTGAAACCTTGATTTATAAGGGTTTTTAACTACATTTCAGGCATTATTCTTCTTTTAATAACGCCTGTAAAACCTCGCGATGACGAATTTGTTGTTTCGAACGACGTAAACGCTGGCTCATCACGATATGCTCGAGGTTGGCCACCGATTCCTCGAAATCTTCATTCACAATCAAATAACTGAACTCAGCATAGTGCGACATTTCAGCTTGAGCTTTCGCCATTCGGCCAGCAATCACTTCGTCACTATCTTGACCACGCGCACGCAGGCGGCGCTCCAACTCGTCATTGGAGGGCGGTAAAATAAAAATGGTGTGAACGCCCGGATAAGCCGCTTTTACTTGGCGAGTCCCTTGCCAGTCAATATCGAGGAATACATCTACGCCACTGGCGAGGGTGTCTTCGATAACGGTGCGCGAGGTGCCGTAATAGTTATTGAATACTTTCGCCCACTCATAAAATTCATGATTGTCCACCTGCCGCAGGAATTCAGCTTCACTGACGAAGTGATAATGTACGCCATTCTCTTCCCCTGGGCGTGGAGCGCGGGTGGTCGTGCTCACGGAAACCTGCATGGAACCATCGTTGTGGCGTTCCAACAACGCTTTGATTAAACTAGACTTTCCAGCACCACTTGGGGCTGCTATTACAAACAGGTTTCCGCTGACATTCGACATAATGAATTCTTGGTGGCTAAAGAAGAATGCAACATAAAGTACACTGAAGTGGCAAAAAACGCCACTTTTGCGAAATATCGCACGCTCTTTCTGCTCCCTATTTGGAAAGCATGCTATAACATAAGTAGCTCTTTTTCTGAGGATAATAACAATGAGTATTTCATTCTGGATTTTCATCATCGTTGCCGTGATTGTGGTTTTTTATGTCATCGGCATTTACAACAAGCTCGTTACCCTAAAAAATCGCTATCAAAATGCCTTTGCGCAAATTGATGTGCAGCTCAAGCGCCGTTATGACCTAATCCCAAACTTAGTCGAGACTGCGAAGGCTTATTTGAAGCACGAGCGGGAAACCCTAGAAGCTGTGGTTGAGGCACGGAACCAAGCAGCGGCAGCATTGAAGAACGCCTCTTCGAATCCGGGTAATGCCCAAGCCATGGGCCAGCTGGCCGGCGCCGAAGGCTCGTTGGCAGGTGCACTGGGCCGCTTAAACGTGGTCATGGAAGCCTACCCTGACTTAAAAGCCAACCAAAATATGGCCCAGCTTTCCGAAGAATTAACTTCAACCGAAAACAAAGTCGCGTTTTCGCGCCAAGCGTTTAATGACTCGGTAATGCAATACAACACCTATAAGCAAGGCTTCCCACCGGTGATTTTCGCA
>JAMCWV010000153.1 GCA_023481025.1 Gammaproteobacteria bacterium | reverse complement strand
CTGTATTCTGTGCCGGGTGTTTTTTACACACCTCTGCAATTTAAAGATGTGAATTGACCGATTTTGGTCGATTTTATGTCTTATTTCAGTCGTTTCAGACTAAAATTCAACACAACAAAGTAAAACATTATTTTGTATAAACGGGAAAGTCATGATGGGTAATTGGCAAAAAGAGTGGTTTGGGAATATCCGAGCGGATATCTTAGCTGGCTTAGTGGTTGCGTTGGCGTTGATTCCAGAGGCAATAGCCTTTTCGATCATTGCCGGTGTTGACCCTAAAGTCGGTTTATATGCCTCGTTTTGTATTTGCGTGATCATGGCCTTTATCGGCGGTCGTCCAGGGCAAATTTCTGCGGCGACAGGCGCTATGGCGTTACTCATGGTGACGCTGGTGCGCGACCATGGACTTGAATATCTATTAATCGCGACGATTTTAACCGGGATCATTCAGTTAGTGTTCGGTTTGCTTAAACTGGGCAGTCTCATGCGCTTTGTATCACGCTCGGTCGTTACCGGGTTTGTGAATGCTTTAGCGATTCTCATTTTTATGGCTCAGTTACCCGAACTCATTAATGTGACTTGGCATGTTTATGCGCTGACTGCCGCTGGCTTAGCGATTATTTATGGCCTGCCGTACATAACTAAAGCGGTGCCATCACCACTGATATCCATCATTTTAATTACCTCAGTCGTCCTCTACATGGGTATTGATGTGCGGACCGTGGGTGATATGGGCGAGTTGCCGGATACCTTACCGGTATTTTTATGGCCGAATGTCCCTTTGAATCTTGATACCTTGATGATTGTTTTACCTTATGCGTTTCCACTTGCAATCGTAGGTTTACTTGAATCTATGATGACGCAGACTATTGTCGATGACCTTACAGATACGAAGTCCGATCGTAACAAAGAATGCCGTGGTCAAGGAATCGCGAATATTGGCGCAGGTTTTATGGGCGGTATGGCCGGTTGCGCGATGATTGGCCAGTCGGTGATTAACGTTAAATCCGGTGGTCGTGGTCGATTGTCGATGTTTGTAGCGGGTACCGGGCTAATTCTAATGGTGGTGTTTTTGTCCGACTGGGTTTCAAAAATCCCTATGGCAGCGTTGGTCGCAGTGATGATTATGGTCTCGATTGGTACGTTTAGTTGGCAATCGATCAAAGATTTGAAAACGCATCCGATGAGCACCAATATCGTCATGATTGCCACAGTGGTCGTTGTGGTATGGACCCATAACCTTGCGCTCGGCGTGTTTGTTGGTGTGTTATTGGCGGCCATATTTTTCGCCGCGAAAGTCGGTAATTACATGCATGTCAGTTCGACATTGAGCGCAGACGGTCACCAACGTACTTATCGAGTGATCGGTCAGGTGTTCTTTACCTCGTCGGAAAAATTTGTTGAATCTTTTGATTTTAAAGAGTCTCTTGCTAAGGTAACGATAGATTTGGATCGTGCGCATTTTTGGGACATCACCTCGGTCGCGGCATTAGATAAAGTGGTCTTAAAGTTCCGTCGCGAGGGTGCCGAAGTTGAGGTTGTTGGCATGAACAAAGCGACCGCAACCGTGGTTGATAAATTTGGTGTGTCGGATAAACCCGATGCGGTTGACCGCTTAATGGGACATTAGAGGGAGATAACGGCAATGACGAAGCACACAATCGCTTGTATTGATGGTTCGGCCCTCAGTGATACGGTCGCCGACTATGCCGCATGGTCAGCGAACCGGATGGGCACACCATTGGTGTTGCTGAATGTCTTGAATGATTCGCGGCAGAGTGATGCCCAAGACTTTAGTGGCCAAATTGGTATGGACGAACGGCAACGTTTGCTCGCCGAAATTATTGACTTGGAAGAACGGCGGGCCAAGCTGGCGCGCCAACAAGGCCAGATGTTTTTAGAAGCCGCGCAACAACATATCAGTAATGAATTTGCCGAACCGTTGTTGCGCCAGCGTCATGGTGATTTAGTGGACACCTTGGTGGAGCTTGAAGGTGAGACACGTTTGTTGGTCATTGGTTGGCAAGGAAAGCGCGGCAATGGCATTGGCCAACATATTGGCCATCAAGTCGAGCGCGTGATTCGAGCATTGCATCGTCCGACTTGGGTGGTGACTGGCGACTTTCGTGAGCCGAAACAAATCATGATTGCCTATGATCACTCGGCGACTGCAGAGAAAGCTGTGGATATGGTCGCGAATAGCCCACTGTTTCGGGGCATTCCTGTTCACGTCGTGATGGTTGCTGCAGAGACGAACGACCACCAAGCTCAGCTTGAATCTGCCGCTGCTAAGCTGCAAGCGCAGGGTTTTTCGGTCACAACCGCCTTAATTGCTGGGGACGTGGAAGCGTCATTGCTCGCGTATGCGGACGAGCAAAAAATGGATGTGATGGTTATGGGGGCTTACGGCCATTCGCGAATTCGCGAATTTTTTGTCGGTAGTCATACAAATAAGCTATTAAGTAGCACAAAGATTCCTTTACTGTTATTACGTTAAAGCGTCATCGTAACGACATGAAACCCCGGTCACCTTGTAGTAAAGTGATGACACGGGGTTTTTTTAATGCCTATTTTCTCACCTCATGCACTTTCGGAGCCATTAATGAAGCAGTACGTACCCGATTGGATGATGCTGGTTTATGAACTATTTCAGCCTTATTTGCCGCTGTTAGCCTCAATCAGTTTACTCATGGCGCTGGCTTCGATGATTATTATTCCGTGGCTTATCGTCAAAATGCCGGCTGATTATTTCTGTCATCACCATCGTGAACGGCACTGGAACATGACACGTGTGCTTTTTTACGTCGTGCGGAACGCATTTGCGTTGGTTTTGTTTATTGCCGGTTGCATCATGTTGATACTTCCTGGCCAAGGCTTACTGACGATTCTCATCGCTATTATGGTGTCTGATGTGCCAGGTAAGTATGCATTGGAGCGTTGGTTGATTCGGCGTAAAAGCGTCTACCGCAGTATGAATTGGATCCGTCGGCGTTATAAACAGGAACCGTTAAAAAGGCCGAGTAAGGATGATGAGTAAGTTAGTATTCACTTACACTAAAACTTCCGAACAAGATAGTTGCAGCCGATGACAGCAAGAACATGAACTGCGACAAAAAGGGACGACATGAGGAAGCTGTTTGGTCCAAGAATCAAGATAAATCCAAGGCCAACAATGCCACCAAAGAGTGCTGCAATCGCGTAAGGGAGCTGACCTCGCTTTTGTTGCCAAAATGCGGCGGTGATGCCACAGAGCAGGGCTTGGATACCACCCATCAGATGACAGAGCATTAAACCAAACACAAAAACCAGCATAACGCCCGACAAAGCATCGAGAGGCGCGGAAAGATCACTCAGATATATGCTAATACCGCTGACCATGGCAAGGACGGCGTTGCCGATAATTGGACCGATAAAAACATAAAGAATCACCACCCCCCAAGGAAATGAGGGGTGGCGAATGGGTTTTTCTGTGGTGCTGTTAGCTTGGCTCATGGTCAGTGGTCGGCGCTGCCTCGTTAACAAGCAAGGCAATGGCGCCGTCGCCGGTTACGTTACAGGCGGTACCAAAACTGTCTTGGGCCATATACAGGGCTATCATCAAGGCAATCGCAGTTTCACCGAAACCAAGCATCGAGCCCAGTAGACCCACCGCTGACATCACCGCACCACCAGGGACGCCTGGAGCGGCGAGCATGACAATACCGAGCATCAGAATAAACGGTAGCACCGAAAGAAACGATGGAATTGCTAATGAGCCATGTAAAACCATCACGGCGACTG
>JAMCWV010000042.1 GCA_023481025.1 Gammaproteobacteria bacterium | reverse complement strand
TTGGCTTTAGCGCGGGCAATGGCGATAGGCTTGTCGTCTTCCACACCAATTAATACGGCTTTCGGATTGAGTAGCTTACAGAGAATATCAATCCCTTTAATAATGGTGGTAGGCCCTTCTTGCATCAGAGCATCGTCGGCACTGATATAGGGCTCGCACTCAACGGCATTGATAATAAGGTAGTCTACCGGCTGTTGCATGCCAGCTTTGATATGGGTTGGGAAACCTGCGCCCCCCATGCCAGCGATGCCGCTATCCTGGATCCGTTCCAGAATGGTTTGATTATCAGTGGTAACAATGTTTAGCGGTTGCCGCGGCCGCCACTCATCCAACCCATCGGGTTCAAGCACGATAACGGTTTCGGGTAAGGCCGAAGGGTGCGGACTAGTATGTTCAGTGATCGCAATAATGCTACCAGAGGTGGGCGCATGCACGGGCACTGTCATGGAGTTGTCGGCTGAGGTCAAGGCCTGACCTTTTAAAACCCGCTCGCCCGGGTTAACCAGTAGTTGACCGGGCACCCCAATATGCTGACGCACCGGAACATAAAGTCGGTCTGGTAATGGCATCAGGGCGATAGGTTTACGGCTGGTTTGCGCTTTTCGTACCGGCGGGTGAATACCACCGTGAAAATCCCATAAAGCGCCTGCCTGAATTTGCTGAAATAAACTTGGCACGGGTTACTCCACCAATTTTACGGGAATTGCCTGTAAATCCCATTTCCAACGCTCCGGAGTTACCGGAACAGGAATCATATCAATACAATCGACCGGGCAGGGTTCGACACAAAGATCACAGCCGGTACATTCGTCGGCAATAATGGTGTGCATTAATTTAGAGGCACCCAAAATAGCGTCAACCGGGCAGGCCTGAATACATTTAGTGCAGCCAATACATTCATCCTCGCGGATAAAGGCTACCCGTTTTATGGCGGGTTCCTGAGCAGCATTGAGTGGTTTTGCTTCCACCCCCATCAACTCTGCCAACTTTTTAATGGTGGACTCGCCACCCGGTGGACATTTATTAATCTCATCGCCATTAGCAATGGCTTCGGCATATGGACGACAGCCGGGATAGCCGCATTGGCCACATTGCGTTTGTGGCAGAATATCATCTATTTGTTCCACTAGAGGATCGCTGTCCACTTTAAAGCGAATAGCCGAGTAGCCGAGCAAGGCGCCAAATAACAACGCCAGAATACCTAGCGCCAGTAATGCAGTTATTAACGTCATACGGTTCTCACCAGACCACTAAAACCCATAAAAGCCAGTGACATTAAGCCTGCAGTAATCATCGCTATCGCAGCGCCTTTAAAAGGTAAGGGCACATCGGCTGCCGCCAGACGCTCACGCATGGCAGCAAACAGGATCAGAACCATTGAGAAACCTGCTGCTGCGCCAAAACCATAAAGGGCAGAATTAATAAAGTTATGCCGGGCATTCACGTTCAGCAGCGCTACCCCTAATACAGCACAGTTGGTGGTGATAAGCGGCAAAAAGATGCCAAGCAATCGATACAAGCTCGGGCTGGTTTTGTGCACCACCATTTCGGTAAATTGCACCACCACTGCGATAACCAGAATAAAACTAAGGGTGCGTAAATACAGCAGGTCCAGTGGTGCTAACAAATAACTGTCGACCAAATAGCTGCAGATTGAGGCTAAGGTTAAAACAAAAGTTGTGGCCAGCGACATACCAATGGCGGTTTCCAGCTTGCCTGACACGCCCATAAAAGGGCAGAGACCAAGAAACTTAACCAACACAAAGTTATTTACCAGTACAGTGCTGACCAGCAGCAGAAGAAATTCAGTCATAAGCTTACTTTACGCCATTTAAGGCCTATATTATGCAGTCTTGGCAACTGGGTTACAACCAGACAAAATAAAGGGCTTTTGCTATGCACAAGCCCTTTAGAATGAAAATACAGCTACCTTTGCGAGTTGGATTTATTGTTTACGTCGGTTCGCTTTGACCGATTAATTACATCGGCTGTGGTTTACCGATATAATAGCCCTGACTACCGTCAATAAATAATGACTCCAACATATGCTTTTCTTCTTGCGTTTCAACGCTCTCTGCGAACACGCCCACGCCTATACGGTGTGCCAGATCGATCATTAAACGCATAAAGTACTGATTGTTTTTGTCATCATCAATATGCCGGGTGTAGCTGCCGTCCATTTTGACAAAATCAGGTTTCAGATCGCGGAAAAATTTAAAGGAGGTAATACCCACGCCAAATTTTTCTACGGTAATTCTGGCGCCAGCCCGATGTAGCATATCAATAAAGCGCTTACTGGTTTTCAGGTTTTGTTGTAAACCAAACTCGCTGACTTCAAAAATCAGTTTCGAAGCGATATTGGCGTCCTTCAACAGGCGGCGTTCCAACCAAATGACAAATTGATCATCATGTACACTACGCGGGGATAAGTTAATCCCAAAATATTGGTCCTGCATATTTCTGGTTTTTATGGTGTTTAATGAGGTTTCAATAATTAAACGGTCAATAGCGATGATTTTATCCAGCTTTTCTGCCATCGCTAAAAACGATGCGGTGGGTAGCGTTTGATCTTCATGAGTTTTAAAACGCACCAGTATCTCTGAATAGGCTTTTGCGGCACGACTTGAAGGTTGAATAGACTGTAACAACAAGGTTAGGCGGTTATTGGTCAGTACATCTTCGATAACGTTGCGCCAGTTCTGATTACCGTAACTATTACTGGCACTGTCTAAACCCGATGTTTCTTTTTGTAAGTGCCAGGCATTAGATTGCTTTGTTTGCGCCAAACTAATAGAGGTGTCAGCGGTGGCTAGCAATTCACCTAACGCTTTGCCATTTTCATAACTGACTAGGCCGGTATACGCAACAGAGTCTAATTCAGACAGTTTTTGATACTCGTTAAAGCGGCTTTGTAATTGCAGCGCAAAGTTCTCAGCCTCTTTTGCTGTAACTTTGGGTAACAGTATGCCAAAGTCAGAACCGTTTAAACGGAACAGTTTGCTATCTTTGTAAGTGGCGGCAACCCGTTTAATAATGTCTGACACCTCTTTGACATATTGGTCACCCTCATGAAAACCGCGGGTTTGGTTAATGGTTTGCAGTTCCGTGCAGCGGGTAATAGCAAAAATACCAAACTCAGTTTGCACTGCATCGTGAATTTGCTCTTCGTAGGTTTGCACAAAGCGGTTACGATTGGGCAAGCCGGTAACTTGATCTTTATAAGCCTCTTCGGCAATTTGTTGGGCATCTGCCGTCATCTTGGCATACTGCTGCTGGGTATGCTGAGCCAGTTTTTGCAGTGAGATGCCTATGTCGGCAAATTCCGCGGGTAAGTTACTTAAATCTGGTTTGGTAGGTTTGCTCTGGGTTAAAAAACCTGCAATGGCTTCGTTAACGGCACGAGTGGTGCGTCGATATTTTCTTTGTAAACTGCTTTTCACAAAGAACACCGGTAACCAACCTAAAAATAGCGGTAGGATCAGGACAATAAACAGGTAACCTTGTAAGGTGCTAAGTGTTTGTTGCTGATCGAGTTCGAAACGCACCAACATATCTTGCTGCTCTTCCCGCAAAGTAATGCTTTGAGGTGTTTTTCCTACGAACCTTAGTAAGCTGCGCATCAGGCTGCCTGATTCAGCGCTGTTGTTTTGTTCATACAAGATAGTGCCGTTAACGAAGCCATTGCAGGTTTTTTAACCCAGAGCAAACCTACCAAACCAGATTTAAGTAACTTACCCGCGGAATTTGCCGACATAGGCATCTCACTGCAAAAACTGGCTCA
>JAMCWV010000064.1 GCA_023481025.1 Gammaproteobacteria bacterium | reverse complement strand
GGAGGATCCGTGTACTCATGACGTCAAGGCCACGACTCGGCTCGTCGAGGATTAAGTTTTGGGGTTGGTGCACAATCGCCTGGCCGAGCGCCACTTTCATGCGTTGACCTTGCGAAAACCCGGCCGTTTTACGGTCGGCAATATCTTGCATGCCCAGATCATCGATGACTTTCTGCACCGCGTCTGCACCCTCTTTTCCGTGCAAACCATGTAATGCGGCAAAATAAGCAATGTGCTCGCGGGCGGTTAAGCGTTCTTGTAAACCGAACTTATCGGGAAAGATACCAATGCGCCGACGCACTTCCAGTGGCTTTTGACTGGCATCAATTTGGTCCACCATTGCGGTACCTTGGTCGGCATGAATTAAGCCGTAGATACTGCGCAAACAGGTGGTTTTGCCAGCGCCGTTCGGGCCTAACAAGCCAGTAATTTCACCGTCTTTTGCCTCGAAAGACAAACCACGCAGCGCTTTCACGTCTTTATAAGACTTCTCTAGTCCTTGTGTTGTAATCATGCTTACATCCCCGCTGCGTTAACGTTGCGTACAAACGGTAACAACCGTGTTTGCTCCAAACACTTACCGTCGACTTCCGCTGTTGGGTTCTGTAAAAAGCGGTCGATCATGCGGTTAGCACAGGTGTGGCTAAAAATCGTATGGCCACCGTGTTCGGCTACAAAGTGTTGGCTGTTTGGTAATGTTTCTGCGGCTAGCTCACCCCACTCTGGTGGCGTGACCGGATCTTGGCGGCCTGACAACAAAAGAGTCGGGATTTCGCTATACACAGGTTGTGCATGATCGAGGCTAGCGAGCGGCTCGACCGGCCAGCCATTACACATCCGCTGAAACTCGCGTGCAACACTGCCGCCAATAAAGCGGTTATCCGCATCGCGAGCCAATAGCTCTGCGTCTGCTCGCGGTAAGTCTTCTTGACACAACACGGACATCATTAGGCCCATGTACATAGGTGAATTGGTTTCAAAGCTGCCGGCTAAGCCACTAATAGGCCGCCAGTTGCCGTTTGCGGCTTCACGAATCGCTAGTGGCATCAGTTGACGTGAGCGCGGTGAATAAAGTGCTGCACGCAAAATGCTCGCTAATCGCGTTGCGGTCAACAATACTTCGTGCGGTTCGTCACTGCGGGCATCACGAATGGTCAAACGTTGCGGCTGTTCAAGTAGTTGCTCACGCAGCGCATAATAGGTTGCGCTAATGTCACCAAACTCCTCTAGACAGCCTTCTTGGGCAGCGCAGTCTGCATTGAGGATATCAAACGCGCGTTGACTATAGGTCCCGAACGGACCAATGACCACTTGCGTGGGTGCGAGGCCATCGAGAACGACACTGCGCAGCGTCTCCGGTTTCTCGCGCATCCACACCAGTCCAGCGCGCGTGCCATAGGAGCCGCCATATAAATTAACTTGCCGATAGCCCAATGCAGCACGGACGTTATCGAAATCGCGAATCGCGTTCACTGTGTTGTAGTGTTGGAAGTCAATGTCCTGTTGGCTTTGAATATCCGCCGCACAGCCAGCAGCAATGCCAGTCAGATCAACCTGGTCATCGGGTACTAACATGTCGCCTAAATCGCCAAGTGGGCACTCAAGTGGATTTGACTGCCCGGTCCCGCGTTGGTCAACAAGAATGATATCGCGCGTTTGCCGCACGTCCCGGAACAATTGCGCAACGACGCCAGTTAATTCGGTAGCGGCTTGGCCTGGCCCACCCGCTAAAAAGAATACTGGATCGCTAGTGCGTCCCGAACTAACCGCTGGTAAACGCACCACATAGAGGTCGAGTGTGCGCCCTTGTGGCTCATCATAGCTCTCTGGCACGGTATAAAAACCACATTCCACCTGTTCAGCGAGGCCTTGCACATGGCAGGGATCCATCGTTAAACGCTGATTATTAGCGAATGCGGGATTGCTGATTGCATGAACAACAAGTAGTGCTGTTGTCGCTGCAATGCTCATTGCCGCTTTTGCGAGTATTGTCATTGTTATTCTCACTTTTATTGTGCTGATTTTGTGCTGATTTCTTGCTGCGTATCTGCCGTTTTAGCAACAAGCTACTTTTTTTCGTATAGATAGCCTCGAAAGGCCAATGTATTGTCAGCGTCGACCGCTTGCTCACGGAGCAAGGTGCGTTGCCATTGTTCAGGGTAATATTCCGGAAACCACGTATCGCCGTCTACTTCAAGGTCAATATGAGTCAAGTACAGGCGCGTTGCCAGTGGTAAAAATGCTTGGTAGATCTGCCCGCCACCAATGATCATTATTTCGTTCAGGGTTTGGCCATTGCGTTCCGCTTCGGCACTTGCCGCTGCAATTGCAGCAGCTGGAGAGTCGACCACGGTCACTTCTGCAGGGAGATTATCGGCGTTGCGGCTAATAACGATATTGTGTCGACCCGGTAGTGGTCTGCCGATCGACTCGAAGGTCTTGCGCCCCATGACAATCGGCTTGCCCATGGTGAGGCTTTTGAAGTACTGCAATTCACCAGGCAGATGCCAAGGCATATCGCCTTGCTTACCAATCACTCGACCGTTCGCCATCGCGGCAATTAAAGAAATGTGCATACGCTGTGCTCATTGTTATTTTTATAAGTAACAGACTGTATTGTAACTTGTTTTTAGACAAAAAAATCGGCAGCTGCTCGAAAGCACGCTGCCGTTTCTATTATTTGCGATAAATAACATGACCATCGTCGGGCTCATCATCGTCCCAATCGTCGTCATCCCAATCATCATCGCCTTCTTCGTCCCACTCTTCAGCATTACGCATTTGCTCAGCGTGGTGACTTGACCATTTAAATTCAACTTTCTCAGCTTCTTCCGGCTCCGGTTCAACCGGCTTCGGCAAGGCTTCAAGATACTGCATAATGGCGCCCATGAGTTCTTTACAGGCTTTACCAGTAAGCGCAGAAAGCTCGTAAACCGGACCTTCCCAGCCAAGTGCATCAACCACTTGTTGGCGACGCTCCGCTAAAGTTTCTTCGTCAAGCAAGTCCGTTTTGTTCAGCACTAACCAACGCGGTTTTGCGGCTAACTCAGGGCTGTATTCTGCAAGCTCATTAATAATTGTCACCGCTGCATGGGCAGGGTCTGACTGGTCATAAGGTGCGACATCAACAAGGTGCAACAACAAACCACAGCGCTCAAGGTGTTTCAAAAACTGAATACCTAAGCCTGCGCCGTCTGCGGCGCCTTCAATCAAACCTGGGATATCGGCGATCACGAAACTCTGGTGACCGGATAAACGCACCACACCTAAGTTCGGTGTTAAGGTCGTAAACGGATAATCAGCAACCTTTGGTTTCGCAGCAGATACCGAGCGAATCAAAGTCGACTTACCGGCGTTCGGCATACCCAATAGACCAACGTCCGCTAACAACAACAATTCTAACTGTAGGTTACGATGCTCACCTTTGGTGCCATCGGTTTTTTGCCGAGGTGCGCGGTTGGTACTACTTTTAAAACGAGTATTGCCAAGGCCGTGAAAGCCGCCTTTGGCAACCATCAAACGCTGACCGTTCTTAGTCAGGTCACCGAGGACTTCACCGGTGTCCATGTCTTTGATCCGAGTTCCCATTGGAACTTGCAGGATTTTGTCGTCACCGCGTTTACCGGTACAGTTGCGGCTCATGCCGTTCTGTCCGCGCACGGCGCGATGAGTGCGCTCGAAATGGTAATCAATTAAGGTATTGACGTTTTCGTCGGCGACTAACCAGACATCCCCGCCATCGCCGCCGTCACCGCCATCGGGACCGCCCTTAGGGATAAATTTTTCACGTCGGAAGC
>JAMCWV010000008.1 GCA_023481025.1 Gammaproteobacteria bacterium | reverse complement strand
CAGTAATTCAACTATTATTATTCGCGCGCTATGCAAAAGGTTCGTATACCGCTTTCGGTTGATCCGGTACGAAACTCTGGTAAAAAGTTGTCATTTGACGGGGTTATACCCGGACAGAGCTTACCTCGTTTCAATGAAGTGCTGGCATCACCCTGTACCGATGTAGAGGTCACGCTAACATTCGATACAGATGAGCAAAAGATTCACTATTTTCGTGGTCAGGCGAAAGCAACCGTCGAACTAGTTTGCCAACGTTGTGGCGATGCCATGCCATGGCAACTAGAGACAGAGTTTCAATATGCCCCGGTGACAAAGCGACGTTCCGCTGAGGATATGCCGGAGCATTACGAAGCAGTCGAATTGAATGAACTAGGCGAGGTACTGCTCCATCCTCTAGTTGAAGACGAACTGCTATTGGCATTGCCGATTGTGGCAAAGCATGTCGAGCAGGACTGTAAGATTAAGAGTGATGCAATGAAATGGGGTGAGCTACCTGCTGAAGCAGAAAAGCAAAATCCGTTCGCTGTATTGCAAAAGCTTAAGAAATAACCGATTCAGGAGACGAGTCAAATGGCTGTACAAAAAAACCGCAAAACCCGTTCTAAGCGTGGTATGCGTCGTTCACATGATGCGTTGAGTGGTGCTGCATTGTCTGTTGACCAGACAAGTGGCGAAACTCATCTTCGTCATCACGTAACCGCTGACGGTTACTACAAAGGTAAGAAAGTCATCGCTTAAGGCGTATGACAAACTTTACTCTTGTAATCGATGCAATGGGTGGTGACCGTGGTCCCTCCATTGTAATTGCAGCGCTCGCCCGAGCGCTGCAGTCGTTTCCGGATGTCAATTTTATTGTCACTGGCGATGAACCTCGACTAAAAGCGCTCTTTGCTCGTGAGTGCAAAGTCGATAAATCCCTCGATACGAAACGCGTCCAATTTCATCACACAACGCAAATTGTCCATATGGACGATAAGCCCGGCCAATGCTTGCGGAAAAAAACAGACTCCTCCATGCGTGTCGCTATCGACTATATTGTTGACGGTCGTGCTGATGCCTGCGTCAGCGCAGGGAATACCGGTGCACTTATGGCAATGGCCTACCTGCACATCAAAACCTTGCCCGGCGTACTGCGACCCGCATTAGTCGCGCCGATACCAACTGCTGGTGGTTCTCAAGGGTACCTTCTCGATCTTGGTGCAAATCCTGTCTGTGATGCCGAGACCTTATTTCAATTTGGCGTGATGGGTTCGGTTCTTGCACATGAAATGAGTGGGGTTGAAAAGCCGAAAATCGCTTTGTTAAACATGGGTACAGAAGAGATCAAAGGTCCAGATGTGGTCAAACAAGCGGGCCTATTGCTCGCTCAATCCGCTGCACTGAACTACCGTGGCTTTATTGAAGGTTCTGATTTGTTCACCGGCAAAGCCGATGTAGTGGTCTGTGACGGTTTCACTGGTAACATTGCTTTGAAAAGCTGCGAAGGCATGGCGAAATTGGTCTATGACCACTTTCAAGCGAGTATGAAAGATCATTGGCTAAGCAAAGCACTCGCTTGGTTGCTGGTAAAACGACAGCGAAAATCATGGCAATGGCTGAACCCCGACCAGTATAACGGTGCAAGTTTGATAGGATTGCGCGGTGTTGTCGTGAAGAGCCATGGAAATGCGAGTGCAAATGCGTTTTTCAGTGCCATCACTCACGCAATCAAAGAAGCTCAAATCAAACTTCCAGAGCGTATTCAGGCCCAAGTCGAAACTGTTTTGAGCGAACAACAATAAACTCCCGCACTCGTTGGTCGGGAGAACCGGCACAAGAGGGGATTTATGTCTGTTCGGCAATCTGCCACAGTACAAACATGCTACGCTCGTTTATCAGGAACGGGGCATTTTCTTCCCGCGACAACGCTAACTAATGCTGAATTAGAACAACGCGTTGATACCACTGACAGCTGGATTCGTGAACGCACTGGTATTCAAACTCGGCATATCGCCGATGCGACTGAATCCGTTGTGACCATGGGAACCGAAGCTGCCAAGCAGGCACTCGCTGCTGCCGGACTCGAAGCAGCCGACCTCGACTTAATTGTGATGGCAACGACTTCCGCAGATCGCGCGTTCCCGAGTGCCGCCTGTGAAGTTCAGCATGCATTGGGTGTGACCGACATTCCTGCATTTGACGTTGCTGCAGCTTGCTCCGGTTTTATCTTTGCGCTTTCAGTAGCAGAAAAATATATTATCAGCGGTGCGGCCAATCACGTGTTAGTCATTGGTAGCGATACCTTATCGCGCTTGTGCCGCCCAGACGATCGCAATACTATAGTTTTATTCGGTGATGGTGCAGGCGCTGCCGTATTATCTGCGGCTGACAGCCCCGGAATTTTGTCGACGCATATTTACAGTGCTGGCGAGTTTGCCTCATTATTGGGAGCCGATCATCCGAACCGCGATGATGAAGCGTTGCAACAAGAAGCGTGGCTTTACATGCGCGGACGCGAAGTGTTTAAAGTTGCGGTGGAGAAGTTAGCCTGTCTGGTAGAAGACACGTTGAATTTTCACGGTATGACGGCGCAAGAATTGGACTGGTTAATCCCGCATCAAGCAAATTTCCGGATTATTCAGGCTACGGCCAAAAAACTCGGGTTGCCCTTAGAGCAAGTGGTCATGACATTAGCTGAGACGGGTAACACATCGGCAGCGTCAGTCCCCATCGCGCTCGATTGGGCGATTCGAGACGGCCGCATACAACGCGGTCAAACATTGTTATTAGAAGCATTTGGCGGCGGTTTCGCATGGGGCTCAGCCCTCATTCGTTATTAGTCACCCTGATATTCATCAGTAGAGAGAGATGACTCATGAGTCAACATGTAGCATTCGTTTTCCCAGGACAAGGCTCGCAAGCCGTTGGCATGTTAGCCGATTTAGCCGAACAGTTTCCACAAGTCGAGGCGACCTTCGCTGAGGCCTCAGACGTACTCGGTTACAACCTCTGGGATGTTGTTCAATACGACCCGGATGGCCGATTAAATTCAACTGAGGTAACTCAACCTGCCTTATTGGCTGCGAGTGTCGCAATTTGGCGTTGTCTTGCTGACGGTCCAGCTCCGGCAATTCTTGCTGGGCACTCGCTCGGTGAATATTCAGCGCTGGTTTGCGCCGGTGCAATTGATTTTGCCGACGCCATTCGTCTCGTCGAACTGCGTGGCAAAGCAATGCAAGAGGCTGTACCTGCTGGTTTAGGCTCGATGGCTGCAGTCATCGGTCTTGACGATGAAAAAATTGCTGCAGCCTGCAAGCAAGCAGCACAAGACGATATCGTCGCGCCGGTTAATTATAATTCGCCGGGGCAAGTCGTGATTGCTGGCGAGAAAAATGCCGTCGATCGTGCGGCGGTGCTACTTAAAGAAGCCGGTGCAAAACGTGTATTGCCGCTGCCAGTCAGTGTTCCGTCCCATTGCGCTTTGATGCTGCCAGCTGCGGAAGTGCTGGCTGAGGCGTTAGAGCACATTGAAATTCAAATGCCACAAATTCCAGTATTACACAACGTCAACGTGGCTGAAGCGACTTCTCCCGAAACTTTACGTGAGGCTTTGGTTGCACAGCTGTACTCGCCGGTGCGTTGGACCGAAACTGTGCTGGAAATGAAATCTCGAGGGGTGACGCACGTATACGAAATTGGACCGGGTAAAGTATTAACCGGCCTAGCCAAACGAATTGATGGTGATCTTATCGGCATGGCTGTGAACGATGCCGAGACAGTACAAAGTATCCGCCAGGTTTAAGTGCGACCCTTATCGAATAGGTTAAATAACAGCAAGAACAAAGGAAAATGAAATGACACAAGCTTATGCAGGTCAAGTCGCTTTAGTTACCGGCGCAACACGCGGTATCGGTAAAGCGATCGCTGAACTTCTCGCCAGTGGTGGGGCTACCGTGATTGGCACAGCGACAAGTGAAAGCGGTGCACAGACTATCACTGAATATCTAAACGCACAGGACAATACAGGCCGTGGAATGGTTTTAAACGTGACTGCTGCGGGTGCGATTGATGAATTAGTGAGTCAGGTTCAAGCTGAATTCGGTAAAATTGACATTCTCGTTAACAATGCCGGTATTACCCGTGACAATTTATTGATGCGAATGAAAGACGATGAGTGGCAAAGTGTCCTCGACACTAACCTGACTGCCGTGTATAAGATGTGTAAGGCAGTCATGCGCGGCATGATGAAGAATCGATACGGGCGCATCGTTAATATTGGATCTGTGGTGGGTACAACGGGTAACCCGGGTCAAGCAAACTATTGTGCGGCAAAAGCAGGATTGATCGGTTTTACTAAAGCGTTAGCGAAAGAAATCGCTTCACGTGGCGTAACGGTCAATGCAGTCGCTCCTGGGTTTATTGATACGGATATGACTAAAGCACTTACCGATGACCAACGCGCTCGAATTTTTGAAACGATTCCAGCTGCGCGTTTGGGTAAACCAGAAGAAATTGCCGCTGCGGTTGGCTTTTTGTCTTCAGAACAGGCAGGATATATCACCGGTGAAACAATTCACGTCAACGGTGGCATGAGCATGGTGTAAGCGTTTTTGCCGAAATTAGCAGCATTACGAGGTAAGACCTCATATAAATCTGCAATTTTTGCTTTAATCGTGTCGGCTGATTGACTACACTACACGCAAATTAATAAAGATACCTTGAATTGAGGGTTAGACATGAGCACTATCGAAGAACGCGTAAAGAAAATTATCATTGAACAACTAGGTGTTAAAGAAGAAGAAGTAAAGCCAGAAGCTTCTTTCGAAAATGACCTTGGTGCTGACTCGTTGGATACCGTTGAGTTGGTAATGGCGCTGGAAGAAGAGTTTGAAACTGAGATTCCAGACGAAGAAGCGGAAAAAATCCGTACAGTTCAAGCTGCGATTGATTATATCAACAAGCACTCTGCTTAATCGCTGAAGAACAGGTTAGTCTTTTAGAAAGGCGGAATGAAAATTCCGCCTTTTTCTATATCTGCGGATCGCCCTTAAGAATGCCGGCGGGACGATTACGGAACAAGAGACCTGTTTTCGTGCTGGGAATTTTCAGGCACAATGGTTTGATAATCAGCTAGCCATGATGGATGAACGTGAGCAACCAGAATCTTCCAATTCGAATTGTCGATGGAAAAATGACGGACACATTAGCATTAAGCGACCGCAGTTGGCAGTTTGCCGACGGTTGCTTTACGACGATTGCAATTCGTCACGGTCAATTGGAATCATGGCCACTGCATTGGTCGCGTTTGCAGCATTGCGCGCAGCGTTTAGCCTTAGGATCGTTCACTGAGTCTGAACTCTTATCGGATTGGGAAAAACTTTGTCAGTCTTTGGCACCCGAGGTCTTGACCAAAGCAGTCGTTAAAATTGTATTGACGCGAGGTGATGGCGGCAGGGGATATGCGCCGCCAGCGACAGCAGTCGCTCGTCGTATTCTCACGGTTTCTGAGTTTCCGGCACATTATGAAACTTGGCAAAGGGACGGGATCGCAATCGGTAGGGCACAACTCAAATTGGGCCGTCAACCTGCTTTAGCCGGTTTAAAAACCTTAAATCGTCTTGAGCAAGTTTTACTCAAGCAAGAACTCGCGCAACAGACAACAATGGACGACCTTGTCGTTGTCGATAGTGACGACTACATTGTCGAGGCGACAGCGGCCAATTTGTTTTGGCGTCAGGGCGATCGCTGGTATACGCCAGCGCTGGATCAAGCAGGGGTAGCTGGTGTTGCCCGAGAACAATTATTGCAGGTAAATCCTCAGGTCAAGATAGGTCATTACCGCTGGCAGTCACTGCAAGAAGCTGACGAAGTGTTAGTCTGTAACGCTTTGATGGGCCTTGTCCCTGTGCGTCAACTGAACGGTAAACCATTGCCACAATGTCGACACTATCCGCAGCAACTGAAAAGTCAATTACAGCTATGATGAAAATCGTTCTTCGTATCGGCCTTGTTTTAGCTTTATTTTTTGCCGCAATCATCGGTAGTGCCTACGGTGGTTTGTACTGGTGGTTTCATCATGGCGGACAGTTAAGCAACCTTGAACAACCGACCCTTTTTGAAGTCCCGCGTGGCAGTCATGCACGGCGATTGGCAATCGTGCTGCATGAGCAAGGTTTTCTCGAGCAACCGCAACTCCTGTCATGGTCATTACGCGTGTTCCATCGGGGCGAAACGATCCAAGCGGGCGTGTATGAGTTGCG
The DNA here is from genome assembly GCA_023481025.1 of Gammaproteobacteria bacterium. The sequence continues at coordinate 12,620 of JAMCWV010000008.1, read as the reverse complement.
CCCTAATGAACCCTTGGTTGACCTCTGGGGACGCTTTAATCGTGGTGAACAACATCTCTTTTCCATTACTTTTGTCGAAGGTTCCGAATTTCGTCAATGGCAAGAGCAACTTGCAGATCATCCTTTTGTGCGCAGCGGCCTGGCTGCCGTCGAGCCTGCTGAGCTGATGGAACAACTTGGCAGTGAATTTAGTCATCCAGAAGGATTGCTGTTTCCGGATACTTACCGATTTTATGCAGGCACCAGCGATCTACAGCTTTACCGCCAAGCCTATCAACGCATGCAGCACGTTGTGACAGAGCTTTGGTCGCAACGCGATCGCGCGGTGCCATTGGCTGACTGGTATCAGGCGTTGATTCTGGCATCAATTGTGGAAAAAGAGACAGGTGCCGAACATGAGCGTGACCTCGTTGCTTCGGTGTTCGTGAACCGCTTGCACACAGGAATGCGCTTGCAATCGGATCCGACCATCATCTACGGTTTAGGTGAACGTTATCGTGGGGTTATCTACCGGTCTGACATTCGCGAGCATACCCCGTATAATACCTATCGAATTGATGGGCTACCGCCAACGCCAATTGCCATGCCAGGGCGAGCCGCAATTGCGGCCACACTCATGCCAGCGACGTCCAATTACTATTATTTTGTCAGCCGCAACGATGGTACGCACGTATTTTCACGTACATTGGAAGAGCATAATCGAGCGGTAAACCGCTATCAGAGGAATCGATGAAAGGTCAGTTTATTGTCATAGAAGGGCTAGAAGGTGCAGGGAAGAGCACCGCGGTGCAAACAGTTAGTGATTGGATTACAGCCCATCAACAACCCTATATTCAAGTTCGTGAGCCGGGTGGTACACCATTTGCCGAAGCCTTGCGGGATCTGGTCAAACGTGACTGGGACGAAGAAATTACCGCAGAAGCTGAACTATTATTAATGTACGCGGCGCGCGTTCAATTAGTCGAAAATGTGATTAAACCAGCATTAGACCTTGGTACTTGGGTTATTGGTGATCGCCATGACTTGTCGTCAAGAGCGTATCAAGGTGGTGGGCGCGAGTTAGGCGATGAAACTCTACAAACCCTAAGGGGAATCACGCTGAAGGACTTTCAGCCCGACTTAACGCTTTACCTCGATATTGATCCAGAAATCGGCCTACAGCGCGCACAAACGAGAGGTTCGTTAGATCGGATTGAGAAACAAGCTATCGAATTTTTTCAACGGACGCGAACCCGTTATTTAGAGATTGCCAGTCAAGAGCCGAATATTGTGGTGATCGATGCAGGAAATGAACTCAGTGACGTTCAACAACAAATTCAGCGTGCACTTGCAACACGGTGGCCGAATGACAACTGAGCAATTACCGCAAGTTAGTTATCCTTGGCTACGACGACTCTGGCAGCAATTACTGACCAGCTTCAAACAACAGCGTCTTGCCCATGGTCTTGGTTTCAATGAAGCTGCTGAATTAGGCAGTGAGGTTTTGCGTCTATGCCTGGAACAGTTTTTACTTTGTGAGCAAAACCATGTACGTAACCAAGCTTGCGGAGAGTGCAAGAGTTGTAAACTTTACCTTGCGGGCACGCATCCTGACCTGATAGTCCTGCAGCCTGAAGCGCAAAAACAAATTGGTGTCGATGCAATCCGACAGGCCGTCCAACAAGTTCAGAAGACAGCAGGGCAAGGCGGTAACAAAGTCGTCAGCATATTGTCCGCAGATCAGATGTCATTACAAGCAGCCAATGCGCTGCTCAAGACATTAGAGGAGCCACCGAAAGCGACTTATTTTTGTTTGTATGCGAAACAGTACAGTCAGCTATTGCCGACGATCCGTAGTCGTATAGCAAGTTATCCTCTGCCTCGGCCAAGTATTGATGAGTTAAATACTTGGTTAACACCCTTGAGTCCGAAACCGCTGGCGCCAGAACAACTTGAACGCGCCCAGCGTCAGCCGTTGACGGTTCTAGCGGAGTTACAATCGGGACAAGTTGCCGAAGACGACGAATTACAGACACTTCTGCGCGGTCAGCTACCAACCAGTACTGACCCGATTGAGCTTCAGCGTTGGCTTGATCACGTACTTGCGAGCCTGCAACAGGTTTGTCGTGATGCCGCACAGGGAAAGGTACATTCTTGCTTTGCTGCCGTCGCGCCGACTGGCATCAGCGCTCAACGTTGTTATGATATCGCCAATGCGAGTTATCGTCGCGCCTTGGAAATACGCCGTCAGGCGCGCCAATCCGGGATTAATTTACCCGTATTATTGCAGGCCTGGGGCAGTGAGCTCATGTTGCAGATTTACCGTAAGGTTTAGTTATCGTCGCGGTACATATCAGGAAAGGTTAAATCGAATATGTTTGTAGATTCACATTGTCATCTTGATAAATTGAAAGTCACTGCTGAACTCGGCGTTGAGCAGGTCATTAAAGATGCCCAAGCCGCCGGCGTTGAACATTTGCTCTGTATTGGGGTTGCCCTCGATGACTTTGAACAAATGCAAGGGATCGTTGGCCATCATCAACGCGTTAGTTACTCTTGCGGTATTCATCCTTTGTACGTTGCCAAGCATGGCTTTGACGCTAAGTTGCTGGCAACCATATGTGCAAGGAAGGATGTCGTTGCGGTCGGTGAAACCGGTCTTGATTACTACTATGACAAGGACCATATCGCTGAGCAACAAGCAAGTTTTGCCGAGCATATTGAGATTGCAAATCAAGTCGACAAACCGCTAATCATTCACACGCGGGATGCGCGCAAAGACACTATCGCCATGTTACGTGAGGGTCGTGCCGATCAATGCCGTGGTGTCATGCATTGCTTTACTGAGTCATTGGAGATGGCAGAGCAGGCTCTTGATTTGGGTTTCTATATCTCGATATCCGGTATTGTAACATTTCGATCCGCGACTGAATTGCGTGAGGTCGTTGAACGTGTACCTATCGAGCGTTTGTTAATTGAAACCGATGCACCTTGGCTAGCACCAGTGCCTCATCGTGGTGAAGAAAACCATCCTCAATACGTAAAACACGTAGCAGAATGTGTCGCGCGTTTGAAAGGGGTAGACGTGGAAGAGGTCGCGGCGAAAACACGAGAAAATTTCTACGACTTGTTTCGCATTGAACGGACTGCCTTAGTTTAAGTTTGGATAAAGAAAAGCTCGAAACTAAGGGGGGCGTTTCGAGCTTAGGGGAAGTGTCTAGCAAATGGGGTTCGCTAAACATTGCGCAAAGCATCTGTTCGTTGCTGGCCTCAAAAGAATTTGTTTCTGTCAGTTTCTGTCAGTGACAACAAAACGTGAGCTTGCCGAACACAGACGATTTTACCAAACTGCGAACAGAGTGCCCAAAAAACAATCAAGGTTAAATGTAAGAGTAGACAATTTATCAAGGTTGTCCAGTTTTACCGCTAAAAATTAGCAGCTTCTACTATTTTAAAAGCTAATCGTTTGATTTTTAATTAATTATTACTAAGTTCTCCACGAAGACTTTGAGCTAGTTGCGCTTTAACTTCGCTCAGGTCTGAGTGTGTACTTAAGAGATAATGTAATTTCGTTAACGCAGCTTCAATTGTCATATCATGACCGCTAATTACACCAATGTCTGCGAGCCCATTACCGGTGGCATAACCCTGCATGTTGACGGTACCTTTGAAACATTGCGTGCAGTTTAGGACGATTATGTTTGCCTCAATAGCTCGCTTTAATGCTTTAATCAGCGCGCCAGACTGTGGTGCGTTACCAACGCCATAACTCTGCAAAATAATCGCTTTTACAGGGTGCTGTACGAGATTATCGATAAGTTCCGCGCGCATTCCCGGATACAAGGTAACGACGCCAATCTCTTGTGCAGTAATTGGCGACAACCTTAATGCATGGTTGCGGATAGGTTCAACTTCCCCGGCAAGTAACTCAATTTCGATACCTGCAGCGAGTAGCGGTGGAAAATTCGGCGAAGCGAATGCATCGAAACCATCGGCATCTGCTTTGGTTGCTCGATTGCCCCGGAACAGCCGATTATTAAAAAACAGTGTCACTTCGTGAATGGGGTAATGCGCGGCTAAAAACAGTGCATTCAAAAGATTTGTTTGGCCGTCCGAACGCAATGCAGCAAGTGGGATTTGCGATCCCGTCACAATCACCGGCTTACCGAGGTTCTCAAACATAAAAGAAAGCGCTGAAGCGGTGTACGCCATGGTATCCGTACCATGGAGCACAACAAAACCATCGTAGTCATCGTAATGGCGCTGAATGTCGTCAGCGATACGCTGCCAGTCCGCCGGCGTCATGTCTGACGAATCCATCAAGGGTGAATACTCGCATAAAGTAAACTCCGGCATCTCCGGTCGATAAAACTCCGGCATGCCTTGCATACTTTCAGCGAGGAATCCTGGCGCCGGCACATAGCCATGTGCCGAGCGCATCATTCCAATCGTTCCGCCTGTGTAGGCGATGTAAATTCTCTTTTTCCGTTCTGCCACTAATAGACCTTACACTCTAAGCAACGTGCATAAATATAGTTAGGGTCGTTGAACTCGTTTAACGCTTCAACTTCGCGACGCAATTCTAGCACTTTTTGCTCGAGCAACGTCGGTGTTTTCGCCTTAAATAAGTTCGGGGCAACCTTCACACTGGTGTCGAAAATCTGGGCAAGGAAGGCTTCCATACCTGTGAGTTCGACGGTCGGGAAGGTCACCTGATAATCTTCAAGTTCAGCCCGGGCAGCAACGGCGATGACAGCATCGTCGAGCTCGCCCAAGGCATCGACAAGGCCTAATTCAAGTGCACGGCTTCCGGTCCACACACGACCTTGGGCAACTTCATGGACTTCGGCCACGGTCATATTGCGTGCTTCCGCAACCATGCTTAAGAATTCATCATAAATCCGATTTACGCCGCGTTGAATCGCTTCCTGCGCGGCATCGTTGAGATCACGCTCGATGCTAATGTACGGAAATTCAGTTGATGATACGCCATCGGTATAAACGCCAACTTGGGCTAACGTTTCCTGTAACGACAAAAACATGCCGAAGACACCAATTGAACCCGTGATGGTTGCTGGCGTTGCATAAATCTCATCGGCGCCAGCAGCGATCCAATAGCCACCAGACGCAGCGACAGAACTCATAGAAGCGACCACAGGTTTACCCGCTTCGCGTAACTGTAAGACTTCTTGGCGAATTTGCTCAGACGCAAAAGCACTGCCGCCCGGGCTATCAATTCGTAAGACAACGGCTTTCACATTGTCATCGAGACGCGCCCGGCGAAGTTCTGCCGAAAGGCTTTCACCGCCAACAGTGCCGCGTGGCTGGCGACCGTCTAAAATTGTACCCGCAGCAAATACGACACGAACTTCTGGACGTGAATCTGGCTTTTTGACGACATTCTCGCGATCAAGCACGCGCTTATAATCGCGCCAAGTAATATGGCGGTAGCTGTTTCCATTACCATTATCATCAGCGCCACCGATTTCAATCAGTGCGCTGCGGATTGCTTCGGCGTGGGCTAATTCATCAACTAAGCCTGCATTCAACGCCATTTGTGCTTGGCTGTTATCGGCTGCCGCAAACAAACGCAGGTAATCGTCCATTTGACCACTTAATAGTTCTGGCGCGATGTCACGATGGCGAGTAATACCAGCGAGATAGAGTTGCCATTGACCGTCAATCCACTCTTGATTGGCTTCTTTCGCTTCGTCTGACATATCCATACGGCTGTAGGGCTCAACCGCAGACTTAAAATCACCCACGCGGAAAATGTAGGGTTTTACATGCAACTTATCAAACAAGCCTTTGAAGTAGGTTTGATAGGCATGGAAACCTTCGACACTTACTGCACCTTGAGGATTGAGGTAAATTGTATCGGCTTGACTAGCAAGAAAGTACTGCGACTGACCGAATGAATTGCCATGAGCAATGATTGGTTTGCCGGCCGCGCGAACAAGTTCGAGTTGTTCCGCGACTTTCTCCATTTTACTAATACCGCCGCCCCAGAAATAGCGTAGGTCGAGGACAACGCCGGCGACACGGTCGTCGTTTGCGGCGTGTTCAATCACAGCAAGAAAGTCATGCAGACTCGTTTCTGGAATTGGCGAGTTGCCGAGTGCTTCAGCTAAGAAACGATCACTTGGAGATAAGTAGGAGGCTTCCTCAACTAAGATGCCAAACGGATTGAGCACCAACAAGCCACCATCGGGAACCGTCGGTTCCTTGTCACCACTAAATAGGGCAACGCCTATAATGATGACCAGAAGAAAGAAGATAATGTTAAGAATAATACGGCGAACCGTATTCATGAAGTTCCAAATAGGGCGAAGTATGCGGGCGAGAAATTTCATTTTTATTGGTCCACGCTGTTGTTGTTTGGTGATAGTTTAACCATTTAAACGCTTTATGCGAAGTGGTCTTTTGTAACAATTCTATTCCAATGCTAATGTATCGATGCTGCGATGGTAGTCATTGTCCGCAGCTCCTTTATTTTGTTTGTTGTGGAACTGATTATGAATGCAGTGGAACTTTTGTTAAATCGTTCGTCAATGCCGCGTTTGGTCGCACCGGGCCCAAGTCAGGAGCAGCTTGCTTTGCTCGAGGCTGCGGCATTACGTGTGCCCGATCATATGAATCTTACGCCCTATGAATGTCACGTTTTTCAAAATGAGGCATTACACACCCTGAGCGAGATTTTTGTTGCGGTGGCAAGCTTAGAGGGATTAAGTGAAGCGGAGCAAACGAGGGCAGCGCAATTGCCTTTGCGGTCGCCTTGCTTAATTGTCGTGACAACACGCTACTGTGACGAGCCGAAAGTACCAAGACAGGAACAGCTTGCCAGTGCTGCATGCGCGACAATGGCGATGCAGCAGATGGCCTTTGCACAAGGGCTGGGTGCTATATGGCGAACTGGGATCTATGCCGAATCTGATCACATGAAAGAAGCACTTGGAATTTCAATCAACAACGATATTGTCGGCTTTCTTTATGTCGGAACGCCTGCGGTACCGACACCGATTAAACCGAAGAAAGACAAAAGCATTTTCATACAACGCTAACAATGCATAAATAATCATTAATAACGCATAACTATATTGACGAATCCGACTCGCTTACGATATTCTAAGCGGGTCGTTAGTTATCGCAGTTGAATGATTATTCATGAATAAAGAAAATTCTTCGCAACAAACCCAGAAAATGTCGAACTCACCGCTGTGCGTCGCAGTATTTGGCGCGAGTGGCTATAGCGGTTCTGAATTGTTGGCGTTATTGCATCATCATGCGCATTTTACCGTCGTTAAAGCCTACGCTTCAGAACGCGCGCAACCCGTTGCGTGGTCATCGCTGGCACCACAACTAGCGGGGCGTTCAAGCTTGATCATCGAGCCTTTTCTCGGTGACCTTGCTGCATTGCGTCATATTGATGCTGCGTTTTTGGCTCTTCCACACGAAGCAAGCGCTGAACTTGCCAAGCAGCTGATTGACCAAGATATTAAGGTTTTCGATTTATCCGGCGCGTATCGCTTTAAGGATGCGACTCAGTTTTCTGCGACTTACGGCTTTACTCATCCGGTGCCTGAGTTTTTACCCATTGCAAATTATATGCTGGCCGAGTATCCGCAAGAACTTAGCCAGCTACCGCTCTTTAGCATTCCTGGATGTTATCCAACCGCAGCGAGTTTAGCGTTATTGCCCGTTTGTGAGAGTGGGCTGCTTGCGCCAGCATCTGTACCAGTGATTACTGCGATTAGTGGCGTATCAGGTGCTGGTCGAGCGGCAAACTTACGCACCTCATTTTGCGAAGTGAGTGTGCAAGCCTATGGCGTGTTTCAGCATCGCCACCGCCCGGAAATTGCCAATAACTTGGGGCGAGATGTCGTGTTTACCCCATTAATTGGGCCTTACCCACGCGGTATTGTCGCAACTTGCGTGGCGCAGTTAGGCTCGCATGTCGGTGCCGAAGAGGTTTATGCGGTTTACCAACAGGCTTATGCCCAACAGCCTTTTGTTCGCCTTGTCGCGCAACCACCGGCGGTACAGCATGTAGCACATACACCGTTTTGTGACATTTTTGTCGCTGTTGAAGGTCAACAACTGATTGTCATTGCTGCGCTAGATAACTTATTGAAAGGAGCGGCAAGTCAAGCGGTGCAGGCGGCCAACCGAGTTTTCGGTTTACCCGTCAATGCTGGTTTTGAATGCCACCTTGGCGATGTGGGAGGTGCAGAATGATACAGCCTTCTCAAGCCATTAAAGTCGTCAAAGTTGGTGGTGCGATTCTTGAAAATCAAATGGCATTGGCTAACTTCTTAACGGCTGTGAACGCAAGTGGTGAAGCGGTCGTAATCGTTCATGGCGGCGGTAGTGCGGTTGATCAGCAATTACACCAAGCAGGCTTACAAAGCGCAAAAATTGATGGTCAGCGGGTAACTTCAGTAGAGCAGATCGACATCATTATTGGTGCGCTTGCTGGTACAGCGAATAAAACGTTAGTTGCCGCAGCGCAAAAAGCCGGTATTCATGCAGTCGGCTTGAGTCTTGCTGATGGTCCTTTGTGTTCGTTAGAGCCTGTGCCGAGCCTTGGCCTTGTGGGCGAACCGAAACCAGAAACTGCAGCGAACAGCGCGGGTCAAGCACTGATTCATGGCCTTTTAGCGCAAGGCTTTTGTCCAGTTATTAGTTCGATTGGTATCGACGATCAATTTCAACTGCGCAACGTCAATGCGGATTACGCTGCAGCGGCAATGGCCATGTTGTTACAAGCGGAACTTTTTCTGTTCAGTGATGTGCCCGCCATTCTCGACCTTCAGCAAAATCCGATCAACGAATTGTCGCTCGTTGAAGCACGTATTCTGCTGACTGAATCATTCATACAAGGTGGCATGCGCGTGAAGCTGAAAGCTGCCATTCTTGCCGCAGAGCGCGCACGACGAAGCACCGCGATTGCTGGGTGGGCTGATGCTCAGACTGTAATCGCTTTGTTGCGGGGTGAGCGTTTAGGCACTCATATACGCGTTTAAACCCATTCTGAATTTATCGTACGCACCAATTCGAAGAGAACTATTATGCATTTATTGTCTTTATTTGACCTGACGGCCGAGCAGATTCGCCACGTATTGACCTTAGCGGGCTATATGAAAGCGCATCCTGCTAGTTTCCAATATAGTTTGAAGAGCAAATCAATCGCCATGCTATTTGAAAAACCGAGCCTGCGTACACGGGTTAGTTTTGAGGTGGGGATCAATCAACTCGGTGCGCAACCCTTGTATCTCGATGCGCAGATGGTGCAGCCTGGACAGCGCGAATCGGTGGAAGATATTGCCCGCAATTTAGCCTGCTGGACACATGGCATTGTTGCTCGGGTGTTCAAGCACGAAACGTTACATGCCTTGACCGCAGCAAACATTCCGGTCATCAATGCGCTTTGTGATCAACATCACCCGTGTCAAAGTTTAGCCGATCTGTTAACCATTCAGGAACGCTATCCTATTGACATGAAAGTCGTTGATATTCTCTACGTGGGTGAAGGCAATAACGTTTGCCAAAGCTTCATGGTTGGTGCCGCCGCATTGGATTTGAAACTTACGGTCATCTGCCCGCAAGGATTTGGCCCAAACGCTGAATTTATGACTGAACTGAACCAACGCTATCCACAACATAAAATTCAGCTTGGCACTGATTTGAATGCAGTTCCGCACGCTGATGTGATTTACACCGATACGTGGTTATCGATGGGGGATAGTCGTGACTATACGGAAACAAAACGTATTTTTAGTCCTTATCAAGTCAATCAAGATTTAGTTCAACGTTTGCAAGCAACAACCGTTATGCATTGCCTACCGGCGCATCGGAATGATGAAATTACCGATGAAGTGATGGACGGTCCGATTAGTGCTGTGTTGCAGCAAGCAGAAAATCGGTTATATGTACAAAAAGCAGTTATTCACCATCTATTCGAGGAGTCTAGCCACTCATGAGCAAATTAAATACCAGCGTTAAGAAAGTTGTTTTGGCCTATTCAGGTGGGCTCGACACCTCAGCGATTATTCCTTGGTTGAAAGAAAATTACGATTGCGACGTCGTCGCCTTCGTCGCGGATGTCGGGCAAGGTGAAGAAGAGCTTGTTGGCATTGAAGAGAAAGCGTTAAAGTCGGGCGCGTCGGCTTGTTATGTCGTGGACTTAAAAGACAAGTTCGTTAACGAATTAATTTCCCCAGCGATGCAGGCGGGTGCGATCTATGAAGAACAATATCTTCTCGGCACTGCCTTGGCCCGTCCAGTCATTGCTGAAGCACAGGTACAAGTTGCTCTTGAAGTTGGTGCAGATGCTGTGTGTCACGGCTGTACCGGCAAGGGTAACGATCAAGTGCGCTTTGAGAGCACCTTCGCTGCTTTAGCACCGCACTTGACGATTATTGCACCTTGGCGGGAATGGCACATGCGCTCACGCCAAGAATTACTGGATTACCTCGCAGAACGAGACATTAAAACATCGGCATCGGCAACAAAAATATATAGCCGAGATGCGAATTTATGGCATATCTCCCATGAAGGCGGTGAGCTAGAAGATCCATGGCAACAACCGAGTGACCAAGTTTGGACCTTAAGTAATTCCCCGCAACAGGCTCCGGACAAGGAAGAAGTTGTTAAACTTAAATTTAATGCCGGTGAGCTCGTCGCGATTAATGGCACTGAAGTTTCACAAACAGAAGCGCTAATCGTGTTAAATACCATCGGTGCTGAGCATGGTGTTGGCCGTATTGATATTGTTGAGAATCGCCTTGTCGGTATGAAATCGCGTGGCTGTTATGAAACGCCTGGTGGTGCGATTTGGTATCAAGCGCTACGCGGCCTTGAAGAACTAGTCCATGACCGTCCATGCCAACGCTTACGTCATCAGCTTGGTCAGCAACTTGCTGATCTACTTTATGGTCAATGGTTCACACCTGTGCGCGAGGCCTTACTTGCTTCGGTCGCCGTACTCGCAAGTAAATTAACTGGTACGGTGCGGATTGGTTTGTATAAAGGCAATATCACAGTGCTAGGTCGTCAGTCACCCTATAGTCTATATTCAGAAGCATTTGCTACCTTTGAACAAGACGAAGTCTACCAACAAAAAGATGCCGCAGGTTTTATTCGGCTATTTAGTTTAGCCAGCCGGATCCGTGCACTGAAACAAGGGGGGTTAGCATGAGTATGTGGGGCGGCCGCTTTGAGCAGGGCAGTGCTGCTGAGTTTCGTGACTTTAACGACTCGCTGAAATTTGACTATGTCCTCGCGCCTTATGATATTCAAGCGAGTCAGGCTTGGGTCAATGCGTTAGCAGGTGAGGGCTTGTTATCGGTTGAGGAGCAGCAACAATTGATGAGCGGCCTCGATGAACTCGCTGAGGCGGTGGCACTGAATCCAAAATTGCCACTGCAATCGCAAGCGCTGTATTCTCATAGCTGGGTCGAAGCGGAACTGCAGGAACGTATTGGACGCGTCGCGCGCAAGCTCCATACTGGACGATCGCGTAACGATCTTGTGGCAACCGATTTGCGCTTGTGGGCGATCGCTAAAGCAAAACTAATCGGCGAACAGATCCTCTCTGCGATCAACACGCTGATCGAGTTTGCTGAGCGCTATGAGAATGCAGTGATGCCTGGGTACACTCATTTACAACGAGCACAGCCGGTATTGATTGCCCATTGGGCGCTCGCCTATGTCGAGATGCTTGAGCGTGATTTTGATCGCCTGTCGCAAGCAAGTGATCGCGCCATGATCGCACCACTGGGTTGTGGCGCGTTGGCGGGATCCGGGATTGCGATCGATCGATCGGCAATTGCTAAAGAACTTGATCTGCGCGAGCCAGCAAGAAACAGTTTAGACGCGGTTTCTGATCGCGACTTTGTTCTCGAGCTGCTGTCTGTTGCTAGTATCGGCATGGTTCACTTGTCACGTTTATCTGAAGATATCGTTTTTTATACGTCTGGCGAATATGCGTTAACGCCGCGGCATGCGCTTGATAACGCAAACGCGCGCGGCGAATTGCGCCATGGACTCGAACCGGCGCAGTGCCGCCCAAAGCGCTACGACGATTCATGCCGGCAGTTAACGCCAGTGCTGGATAAACGTCCTCGTCGATCGACGGACAAACCGCCTGCATGGTTGTTAATGGCAGAGCTTCGAGCGCACATTGCTGATTAATTGCCCGCAACACAAGTTGGCCACTTAAGTCATGTGCATCACGAAATGGAATCCCTTTACTTACCATGTAATCAGCGAGATCGGTTGCGTTGCTATAGCCAAGCATTGCAGCTGCTTCAGCTTTCGCTAGGTCAACACTTAAATGCGGGATGGCATATGCGGCAATCGCTAAGCAACGTTGCCATTGTTCAAGCGCATCGAAAAAGCCCTCTTTATCTTCTTGCATGTCCTTGTTGTAGGCTAACGGCAGGCCTTTCACGGTCATTAACATGGCTTGTAAATGACCCGCCACCCGTCCTGTTTTTCCGCGAATCAGCTCAAAAACATCGGGGTTTTTCTTCTGTGGCATTAACGACGAGCCACTGGAGATCTGATCACCTAACAAGAAGAACCCCGCTTCGCCAGACGTATAAAAAACGATATCTTCAGATAAACGTGACAAGTGAACC
>JAMCWV010000045.1 GCA_023481025.1 Gammaproteobacteria bacterium | reverse complement strand
CCGAGCCGGAATGCTATTGCATTGATTGCTAAACAGATCTTAAATCAAATCTAGATTTAGATTATTCCATTTGTTATGGGTATCAGTATTTTTCTTCGTCACCACGTATTTCAAAGTTAGCCTTGGCAATCGCGGTCGTACTTACACCGGCGTTAGTGCATGGTCAAACGCAAGTCACTGAAAATGAAGAGGCAGAAGCCCGCAAAGCGCGGATGCCGAGTATTGAAGTGATTCGTGTTCACGGTGAGCGCCGAGCTCACAGCTATGATGAGACCGGAACGGTGAATTTGATTAGCCGTGAGCAAATCGAGCGCGTTCAGCCCTTATCGAATGAGGATGTGCTGCGCCGTATCGCGGGAATTAACGTCAAAGGTGAAGAAGAATCTTCAATTGTCACTAACTTCGGCATCCGTGGTTTGTCTGCGAGCGAGTCGAAATCACTGGTGCTTGAAGATGGCGTTCCTGTTGCGCCGGGGCTATTTATCGGTAATGACCGCTATTACAACCCCCGTATTCAGCGAGTTGAGCGTGTTGAAATCCTAAAAGGGTCATCGTCGCTGCGTTACGGCCCATCGACAATTGGTGGGGTGGTGAACTATCAAACCAAGACGCCGGATGACGGCGTAATGTTGTCATCGCGCGTAGGCTCGCACAATCTTCGCGAAGTCAATCTCGAAGCTGGTAACCACAATGCATCGGGTGATGCATTTGCTGGCGTTGTATTTTCCCATGCCAAAAGTGATGGCTTCATGGACAAAGGCTATGACATGACTGATGTCATGGTAAAAACAGGCTTGGAACTGAATGGTGAGCAGCGTCTTGGTTTTAAATTTTCTTACCATCAAAACGATGCAAATATCTCTTATCGTGGCCTCTTGCTGGAAGACTATGTCAACGGCGAGCGCTATAACCCAGCACCCGATGATTGGTATTTACAAGATCGATTAGCGTTTGATGTGAATCACGAGTGGTTAATTAGTCCGGATTTGACTTTAAACACATTGGTGTATTGGAGTGACGTATCACGTGACTATTGGCGCTATGGTGCACTCGCTGTCAATTCAAATGCAGCAGGACGTTGGGTTTACACCGACGAATTAACCGGTAACAACCGTAGTTTCGAACGCTTCGGTGTGGAAACCCGTTTAGTTTATCGCCACACGATTGCAGATATGGATGCAAACAGTGAATTTGGCTTACGCTTTATGACTGAAGAGTCTGATGATACGCGTATCCGAGCAACACGAGCAAATGACCGTACCGGCATTAATGATCGCCATATACAGGATAGCGCGGATAGTGTCGCTGCTTACGCACAGACTCAATTACGTATCAGCGACCGTTTTGCAATCACGCCAGGCTTACGTGTTGAGTCTTATGAGCAAGTGCGAACCATTCTGAGCCAGGGTAATGCGACTGCGAAGACCTCAAACACCGAAGTGCTTCCGGGTCTTGGTGCTACTTTTGAATTGACAGCGAGTGCTGAGCTGTACGGGGGTGTCTATCGAGCATTTTCACCAGCAGCGAATGGTGTAGCGCTTGATGGTTTGCAAGATCAAAACCTTGACGGTGAACGCTCGACGAACTTCGAAATCGGGGTTCGTGGCGCGCTAGAGCGAATCAGTTATGAAGTTGCTGCATTCATGATGGACTTTGATAATCAGGTTGTCACTGGCAATAGCGATCCAAATTTATCGCAATCCAATGCAGGTAAAACGGAGCATTACGGCGTGGAACTGCAATTTGCCGTTGATTTGGGTGCGGGTTTTCAGTTCGATGCGAATGCAACGTGGATTCCAAAGTCTGAGTTTATGACTGGAGAATTCCGCGGTAACCGAATTCCTTATGCACCGGAGTATATGGCTAATCTTGGTTTGTCGTACAGTTATGACAGCTTTAGCGCAGCATTGATGGCAAATTATCAAGGTGAGCAATATGGTGATCCAAGTAATCGAGTCGATATCCCAAGTAACGCGGCAGGTGGCATTTGGGGAGGGTTATTACCGTCGTACACCGTTTATGATTTGTTTGCTCAATATCAATTGAATCAAAGTTTAACTTTGTTTGGTTCAATCAAGAACTTAACGGATAAGCAATACATCTCTGGTCTACGGCAAGGTATTTATGTCGGTCCTGAGCGCGCTTTCGAAATTGGTTTCCGTTACCAATTTTAAATGAAAGGCATAGCCCCCGAATTATTTCGGGGGCTTTTTTCTAACCACGATACTCGCGCCATTCACCATTGTTTATTTGTAGATAAAACATCCCATCTATTTCGATCATAATGACTCGGTCGTTTTCGAGAACGGCACGTGTTTCCGGTAAACGGTCAACAACTTCTTGCGGGTTGTAACGGCCACCAGAGAACGGTTTCTGTTCAATAATTTGATAAATGGCACTGGTAATGGCAAGTGGGCCAGTTGGACGACTTGCGTTGATCAATTGAGCGTCGCTCCCCTCAACACCGAATAGTTTAAACATGACGGGTACATGCGTTAAGGCCGGTGTTGGAATCTCGCACGTGTGCTCTTCCGATCTGCGATCTCCCTGTAATCCTGCACCATGCTCTGGAACGATCACCACTAAAGTTTTTGCGTCACTTGCTTCGATATCATCAAATAATTGGTTTAAGTCGTCGAGTAAGGTCAACAGGCGTGTTCGATAGCTTGCACTGCTGTTGCCTCGAAAGCCGGGAAGTCGGTTGCCGTCGTGCAGGCTCGTCGAGTTATAGAAAGTAAACCTCGGTTGTTCTTCAATGGTTGCTAACCAGTCACTGAGCACTGCAAGATCGGATTGAATGGGGGATTGATCAAATCCCATCATGCTTTCAGGAAACTGCGAGGGTTCGATAAAGCTCGCATTCGCGAGTCCACCTAAGGTTCTAATCTGGTTGAGGAAATTATCAAATGCGCCAGTGTGATTTAAACGGATTTCACTACGAAAGCCTAATTGCTCGAGTTGGCTGCCGACTAAGCATGCATTGTCTGGATTGAAAATCTGACTGTGAGGACGATGACCGCAGTTTGCTTGGAGAAGGCGCAACGTCGCTGGACCCGAATAAGAACTGCCAGTATAAAAGTTATTGAGAATAATATCAGCACGCCGGAAAAAGGCATGTTCGGTAAGCTCGAACTGCTCAATGTCCTGCCAAGATAATGAACATATATTGATTAAAAGAATATCAAAATCAGCAGCCACAGAAGGTGGAGTCAATTGGATTTGTTGCTGGGCGCTATAGAATTGCCCAAGGACAGAGTCCGGCGATTGCTCGATGGGTTGAACTGACGATGTTTCAATCGTTCTTGGGACTGGTCCAGTCGTAGCAAATTGTGGTGCAGTGGCCATGTTCGGTTGCGGCCAAAAAGGAAAGGTCAGGAGTGCTGCAAGCGAAATCGCAGTCATGCGCAAGACCTTTGCCAAATACATGTAAAGAATCCATGCGACTAGAAAAATGGCAATCATTTCGACGGCAATTAATCGGCCGAGAAGCTCCAGGAGATACCAAGTACTGAAATGGGAAACGAGTTCCCATTGTGATAACAATCGTTCAAAGGGTGGAAGGTGACTCTCTACGTACAGTAAAATAACGGCGGCGATAACGGCCAGAAGTTGCCGAATTATTTTGATTATACGGTAGGGAACTGGGATGACGAGAAATGCAAAAAGGGCATAATTCCAAAGCAAGTGAAGTTCAATCTGGTCGGTAGATGCAAGTCCGACTTTAACCAGAAAATAAAAGCTCCATGCGCCCAGACCAGGCCAACTAAATAACGGGTAGTGGAGTAGCGCGTTTCGTTGCTGAATATAGAGTTGTTCAGACATTAAGGCTTCCTAATTCGCCGACGC
>JAMCWV010000196.1 GCA_023481025.1 Gammaproteobacteria bacterium | reverse complement strand
CAATCAAATCGAGAAAGTTCCCAAATCTGTTTGATATCGCCTATATCCAATCCAAAATCTGAGATTTGCCACCACTCTTTCGAGCCGGTATTGACTTGCTTTTGCGTAAATGGGCTTTGAAACCAGTTAGGCGGATGAGCGCGCTTGAGTGAGAATGGGTAATGACCGAATAAGTTAATTGAGTCAAATTCAGCGGCAGTATTTGTACTAGCATTAGAACGAAATGCTGAATTCATTCGAAAAAAAGGCCCCTGAGGAGGAGCTGCTTTCAACTGCCGAACCGGATTCAAACCTATTTTTACACTAACGCGATACCAGAATACTCGCCAAAGATTAAGTAATCCCAGCCGCCAGTAGGTGTGAACCTTTAAACTAAGATTGTTCACGCAAATACTCAGCAATACGACGACACGCCTTGCCATCGCCATAAGGGTTGTGAGCGCGCGACATTTCGACATAGGCAGAGCTATTTGAAAGTAAATTTGAGACCTCAAAAACAATTCGCTCAACTGAAGTGCCAACCAGTTTCACTGTACCGGCATCGACCGCTTCAGGGCGTTCTGTAGTGTCGCGCATTACCAATACTGGCTTACCAAGCCCTGGGGCTTCTTCTTGCACGCCACCGCTATCGGTCAGCACTAAGTAACTCTGCTGCATCAAGTGTACAAATGGCTCGTAGCCGAGTGGTGCAATCAGATGGACATTATCTAGCCCTGCTAATAAGGTTTTTACCGGCTTTTGTACATTTGGGTTTAAATGAACAGGATATACAAAGCTTACATCGGGGTGGCGTGTTGCTAGCTCTCGCAAAGCTTGGCAGATATTCTCAAAGCCTTGACCAAAGTTTTCACGACGGTGTCCGGTTATCAAAACCAGTTTTTGATTCGCTAAATCGGCAGTAAGCCCAGCACGCGTTAATTGTTTGTTAATAGAGCTTTGCAACGCAGCATCGTTAGCAATTTTGTCGATAACCCAATGCAATGCATCAATAACGGTATTTCCGGTAACGACAATGCTCTCGTCTTTTACCTGTTCAGCAAGCAGATCCTGACGGTTACGCTCGGTTGGTGCGAAGTGCCACTTGGCTAAGCGCCCGGTTAACTGGCGATTCGCTTCCTCTGGCCAAGGTGAGTAAAGATCATGAGTGCGAAGCCCAGCCTCCACATGCCCTACGGGTATACGCGCATAAAAAGCAGCTAAGGTTGCCGCAAAGGTTGTCGCGGTATCGCCATGTACTAACACCACATCGGGTTTGGTTTCAGCAAGAATATCTCGTAACCCAAGTAAGACACCGGAGGTGATATCGTAGAGATCTTGGCCCGCTTTCATTAAGTTCAAATCATAATCTGGCACAATCTCAAATAAGTTCAGAACTTGATCAAGCATTTCTCGGTGTTGTGCTGTAACCGCAACAACAACCGAAAAGTTGTCATCGGCTTGCAATGCCTTAACAAGTGGTGCCATTTTAATCGCTTCTGGGCGCGTACCAAATGCCAACAAAACCTTCATTATTTTCACCTCTGGTCTCTCGCCCTTATTGATTCACGGTTACGCCACAAAAATCGAGTACTTTACCCGTAACCGTCAGTTGCTTAAATTCATTATGCGCAACAAGATAAACAACAATATCCGCTTCAGTTGCTGCTTTATGATAATCAGTTAATGCGATACTTTTGTGATTTTTCAAGTTCGGCTCAATCGCAAAGACTTCGGCGTTATTTTTAACTAACGCCTGAAACACTTCAAAGGCTGGCGATTCACGTAAATCGTCGATATTTGGTTTAAATGCGAGTCCCATACAAGCGACTGTTGGCGCTTTACCATGCTCTTTTTCGAAAGAACTAACTTCACTTAAAATGCGTTCAATCACCCATTCGGTTTTGTAGTCGTTTATTTCGCGCGCGGCACGAATGATCCGCGCATCGTCACCACCCGCATGAACAATAAACCAAGGATCCACTGCGATACAGTGGCCGCCTACACCTGTTCCAGGCTGCAAGATATTTACACGTGGATGTCGATTAGCTAAGCGAATGAGTTCCCACACGTCAATATTGAACTTATCGCATAAAATCGAAAGTTCGTTCGCAAAAGCGATATTTACATCGCGGAAGCTATTCTCAGTGAGTTTTGCCATTTCAGCTGTACGCGCATCGGTAACAAGAACATCACCAGACACAAAGGTGCGATAGAATTCAGCGACCTTCTGGCCTGCTTCTTCGCT
Organism: Gammaproteobacteria bacterium; assembly: GCA_023481025.1. The sequence goes on along the minus strand of JAMCWV010000196.1, from coordinate 1,654 downwards.
AAGTCCGCCAACGATACGATCATTTTCGACCAATTCGCGCATGATATGTCCGGGTAGCACCCGGTCAGGACAATGGGCAATAAACAATTTGGACGTATCGACACCTTCCTCGCGCAAAACTTCCTCTACCCTTTCGGTCGTACCAACCGGCGAAGTCGATTCTAAAATGACAATGTCGCCAGGTTTAACAACACTGGCGATCGAGCGCGTTGCGGAAACGACATAATCGATATTCGGTACATGTCCGTCATGAAACGGTGTGGGAACCGCTAGAATAAAAACATTCGAAGGTTGTGCTGTCAGCGATGCGGTTAACTTCTTGTTTGCGACCGCTTTCGCCACATAAGCGTCTAGTTCAGGTTCAACAATGTGAATGTTGCCGTTGTTGATGGTTTCAACCACCTCCGGCATGACGTCAACACCGAGAACTTGATAGCCTTGGTTGGCGAGTAATGCTGCAGTGGAGAGTCCGATGTAGCCAAGGCCAATGAGACGAATATTCTTTGACATGAAATGTCCCTATTAGTCCTGTTGACGTAGTTGCTCTGCGGCTTCAATTGTTACTCGAGCCACTTCAAATATTTCATTCGCCGGAATGGGGCAGGGCTTGTCCTCTTTAATTGCAGAAATAAAAGATGTGGAGCAGGCTTTTTGACCTTTGTCCTGTCGCCACAAATTCATTTTACTAAAGCCTTTCCAACCGAAGCCTTTTAGCTTCCTAAAGTTGTCTAATTGCAGCACTTTACCCGCACTAAACACTTCAACACGTTCTTTAGGGAAGCTCGCTGCACCATTGGCGAGATAATGAATGGTACCGAATGAGCCGTCGGCGAAACCTAAAGTAATCGATGCCTTGTCTTCAGTCACTGCGACGCCCGCAGAATTACCCATTCGACGTGCTTGTACTGAGATAATTTCCGCACCCGCAAGAAAACGCATCAAATCGATATAGTGACAAGCTTCACCAATGATTCTGCCGCCGCCCTGCGCTAAGTTCTGAGTCCAGTGGTCTGCAGGAATTGCACCGGCATTCATGGTCATGATGAATGATTTAGGCTCTGAAACCGTTGCAAGCAAAGATTTCATTTTTTGTATTTGCGGTGAAAAACGGCGATTAAAGCCGACCATCAACTTTAAGTTAGCATTCTGTTGTTTACCCTCGGCATACGCTAACTCAACAGACTTTAATTCATCATGTGTCAACGCTAGCGGCTTCTCGACAAACACGTGTTTCTGCGCGGCCAATGCTTTTCAGGTGAGCATGCTGAGGACCGACGCCCGGGTAGTCGAGACCAGCAGAGACCGAATACGATTCTTCTATCTGACCATCGTCGTTTTGCATCAGGAACGATTTGCAGCCATGCAGTAATCCAGGCTTCCCTGCAGCCAGAGTAGCGCCGTGTTCGCCACTTTCAACGCCTTTACCCGCTGGCTCTACACCCACCAGTTTTACGCTGGGTTCGTCAATAAATTCAGCAAACATACCAATGGCGTTTGAGCCACCACCCACACAGGCAATAACTTCGTCTGGCAAGCGCCCTTCCTGTTCCAGAATCTGGGCTTTGGCTTCAGCGCCGATCATGCGATGGAACTCACGCACGATGGTAGGAAACGGGTGAGGTCCCGCTGCAGTACCCAGCAAATAATGTGTTGT
>JAMCWV010000269.1 GCA_023481025.1 Gammaproteobacteria bacterium | reverse complement strand
CCCCTTGAACTCACCGATATTATGCAGTTCCGTGAAATCGAACAGCGTGCAACCAGTGAAAATGGTGCCTGGTTAGCTTTTGCCGCAGTGCCAGGTAATATTCTATTCCCTGCTCCCAGGGTACAGCGCCGTCAGCATCACCAAATTGAATTAACATGGGTGTGTTGATTTGGTCGGCGAAAAATACCGGTGAGTTCTTAATATAGGGGGCGAGATCTTCATACATCGATGGACCCAGCCGACTTTGCCCTGTCTCATACTGGAACTGCCGCGCCAAGCCTGACTGCCAGCGAATGCCAGTATACGCACTGGTCATATTCGACACCGGCGCACCACTGACCACTGCAGCAAACATGTCGGTTTCGGTAACCACAAACGCAGACATATATCCAGACCAGCTATGCCCGTGCAAACCAATCGCGTCAGGGTCCGCAATGCCCATCTCAATCAGTTTGTTTACACCTGGCACCAGGGATTCAGTGGCACTCGGACCGGGAGCTCCTAACCGGAAACGGATATCTGGTAAGAACACCACATAGTCCTGTCCCACATAGAATGGGAAATTAGGCCGGTGGTTCACTTTCATTTGATTAAAGTGATACATCCGCTGAGAAAACTGTTCGTAGTAATACACCATGACCGGGTAGGTGCGCGACGAATCATAATTGTCTGGCTTGATCACGATACCTTGCAACGTATCACCGTCGTCGGTTTGCCAGTCAATCAGCTCAGGGTCACCCCAGCTGAAATCTGCGACCTGTGGGTTCACATCGGTCAGTCGGGTACGTTCGCTGAAGTCCAGCGGTGCGGACAGCAAATCCGGAAACTGACGGAAATCTTCTTCGCTAAAGATGACCCGTTCCTGCTCTGCTAAATACTCGACAAACTGATAGCGCTTTTTGTCTTCGATCAGGGTAGTAAATTCACCGTTACTGAGGTCCAGTGACCAGAAGCCATGGTATTTTTCACTATCGCTGTAGCTGTGTACTAAGAGCTGACCGTCAGCAGGTAAGCCTAACGCATCATCTAATGCGCGTACCCGGAATTGCTTCTGTGCGTCGCGACCACCGTCAGTCAGCTGCGTCGCTTCACCATCGATAGTAATTTTCCATATATCGTAGCGGTCATAGGCGAGAAACCCGCTGTTGTCGTCCAGCCAGCCAGCAACGCCGTACGCTGATGCTTCCATCGGCCGGTCGTTTTGCTCATCTACCCAGGACACTTCAATATCACTGGCAACTGCAGTGCTTTCGCCGCTGGTGGCATCAAACACATAGTATTGCTCGTCGTTCAGGTAGGCTACATAGCGACCATCTGGTGATAAAGCGCCACGTTCTGAGCTGCGTACCCGAGATACGACGTTCTGGCGCTCACCGGTGTGCAAGTTGACGTGATCGATGTCGTGATAAAAACCATTCCAGCTGATCTCGCGTAAGTGTGCATTGCTGCTACTGATCAACTGTGCGTCCGGGTGTTCGCTCTGGCGCCAGCTGTCTTCAATATCAGTACCAAGATGCACCACCCGGCGTTCGTCCAGCCACACTACCGCTGGCGTGGTTGCGCGATGTCTTGCGCTATGCGTCTCGCGTTGGTGAGTAACGATGCGCTCGTCGTCACCATGCCATACCTGTAACCGGCGATCACTGGTTAAGCGTTCAAGGTTGTATAAATCATCGTGACTCTGCGGCATAGCTAATGCGCTTGCCGGGGTGTCCTGCGCTTCACGGAAACCGATGAATAAACGCGAGTCATCTTCGCTCCAGCTCGGTGAGGCATGTTCGCTCAATACGTAGCCCGCGCGTTGTGTGTCCACCAGGCTGGCTTGTTGCTGGCCATATTGCCACAGCCATAATTGCTGCGCAGGATCAGGGTTATCACTCTCACTTGGCCCCTGCAGATATGCCAGCGATGTGCCCTGATGATTAAATGCCAGCCCCTGTAACTTAATATCAGCGCCTTCCTGCAACGTCAGTTGAGACCCGTTGCGGGTATTTATCACTAGTAACTGCTCGATTTTTTCCGCCGCGTCCTGATCAGCGTCATCGTCGCTTTCCTGCGCAGGCTCTGGCAAGCGAACCACGGCCACTCGCGGACCTTGCTCAGCAGTGGTAAAAGCGGTTACTCGCGTCAGTGTGCGTTCAGTACCGCTGTCTAACGCGCGTATCACTAACTGCTGGCCACTCTTTTTATCATTGTCCTCTGCTGCTTGCAGCATCACCAGATGAAGACCGTCACCGGTAAAACTAAAGCGTTCGATATTCTCCATCGTGGTTTGTTCACCCGACTCGGTATCCACAACCACCATGTGGGTGCGCTTGGCTTCTTCTTTCAACTCGTCATCGGCATCGTCGTGCGCTGCCTGCTCACGTTGCAGCAGAGGTGCCTGCTGGCGAAACGCAACAAAGCGTCCATCGCGACTAAGCTGCGGCCGGTCGCCGCGCTCTACGTAAAACCTTTCGCCACTCAAAGTGTTCACCACCTGGCCCTGGCTATCGCCAAAATCAGGCACTGCGGCAAAAGCTAACCAGGCACCATTTTCACTGGTTGCACGCTGTTCGATTTCACGGAACTGCATAATATCGGTGAGTTCAAGGGGACGCTTTTCAGTCTCACTGGTGGCCACGGCAAGTCCGCTGGTGGCAGATAACGCCAGTAAAATAGCAGCCAGCACCGGCGTTTGTGCTCGGGTAGATGTTGTCATATGAATATCTCTTGTTGAGTCACTTTTATATGGATGTCCTGATTATCTCGCAAAGGTGATAATGCCACCACCCTCCTGGCCGACACCCAACGCAGGTAACCGGCCACCTGACGTGATCAGTTGTTATCCAGCGACCGGATCCTGAGCTTTGTCCCTGGCCATCAACAAACAGAGCAAGGCGCCGCAAAGCGCGAGTACCGCCGCACCGGTGAAGCCCATTGCAGCACCGGCGTGTTCTTGCCACACCAGACCTGCTCCCCAGGCCCCCAACGCACCACCGGCCCCAAAGCCGAAACCCACGTAGAACGACTGCCCTCGACTTTGCTCATGAGCTGGAAAATGCTGATGAATAAACCGAATAGCTGCCGCATGATGCAGTGCAAAGCTAAACGCATGAAGCCCCTGGGCCAGTAATAGCCACCAGAATACTTCGGCGAACTGTGCCATCAAGGCCCAGCGCAGTGCGGTCACTAACATGCAAAATATTAAAATGTTGCGCACCCCATGGCGCACCACCACTTTGCCGGCAATGAAGAACATCCCTACTTCCACCACCACACCGAACGCTATCAACATGCCCACCGCATAAGGCGGATACCCTAAATACGTTAGATACAGGGCAAAGAACGCATAAAAAGGCGCAAAGCTAGCCTGCAGTAAGGTCGTTGACAATAAGAACGCAATGAACTGACGTTGTTTGATCCGCTTCCAGATAGATCCCTGATGTTGCGGGGCAATGGTCGCATTGACCACGGCTTTCGGTTCATATAGCCGCGCCACGCTGATCAAGAGCAAGGCGACCAGAATCGCACCATATATGGGAAAGCGATGTGCCCCAGTCGCCACCAGCAGCTCACCAATGACCAATGAAACCGCAATAAAACCAAGGCTACCACCCACCCGAATACGCGAATAGAGTTCCGTGCGCTGACCTAAGGTCGCCAGTGACAGGACCTCCAGTTGCGGCAGAATCGCCGACCAGAATAAGCTCATTAAGCCCATGGTCAGCGCCACCCACCAGTAGCTGGATGAGAGCATGAGCGCAAGAAACAGGACTAGACCGGCTGAGGCACCCAGGCGGATATAGGGTAAACGGCGGCCACTTTTATCCGCGAGTGTGGCCCACAAAGGTGGCCCAAATACCCGACAGGCAGTGATGATTGCAATCAGCTCACCGATTTCAAACGAAACGGCGACCACCG
>JAMCWV010000167.1 GCA_023481025.1 Gammaproteobacteria bacterium | reverse complement strand
CGACGCGGCTGCGTATGCTTACATTGCACTCGAGCAAGCGATTGCTGACGCAAAACTGACTGATGAAGAAGTTTCTAACCCGCGTACGGGCTTAGTGGTTGGTTCTGGTGGCGCGTCGGGCGAGCACCAAGTTGCCGCAGCAGACACCTTGCGCGAGAAAGGCGTGAAGCGCGTTGGCCCATACATGGTGCCACGTTGTATGGCGTCGACCACCTCTGCGTGTTTAGCAACGCCGAAGAAAATTAAAGGTGTGAACTATTCCATTAGTTCAGCCTGTGCAACGAGTGCCCATTGTATTGGCCACGCGTTGGAATTGATTCAACTTGGTAAGCAAGATCGCGTATTTGCTGGTGGCGGTGAAGAACTGCACTGGACCTTGGGCATGGAATTCGATGCCATGGGCGCGCTAAGCACCAAGTACAACGATACCCCTGAGAAAGCGTCACGGACTTACGACGCGGACCGTGATGGCTTTGTGCCGTCTGGTGGTGGCGGGATTTTAGTGATTGAAGAGCTTGAAACTGCGCTGGCGCGTGGTGCTAAAATCTACGGTGAAATCGTTGGTTATGGCGCAACGTCGGACGGTTACGACATGGTTGCTCCTTCAGGCGAAGGCGCTGTGCGTTGTATGCAAATGGCGATGGCTGACCTTGATGCCGAAATCGACTATTTGAACACCCACGGTACGAGTACGCCAGTTGGTGATGTGAAAGAATTGGCGGCGATTCGTGAAGTATTCCCAACGAAAACACCTTTAATCAGTGCCACGAAAGCAATGACTGGTCACAGTTTAGGTGCGGCGGGCGTACATGAAGCGATTTACTCATTGTTGATGATGGAGCACGGTTTTGTTGCCCCTTCCATTAACATTGATACGCTGGACGACGAAGCTGCGGGCATGAACATTGTGATGGAGCCGGTTGAGCGTGAGCTGAACTTGGTGATGTCGAACAGCTTTGGTTTTGGTGGTACGAACGCGTCGTTGGTGTTTAAGAAGTACCTTCTTCATCAGTCAGTTTTGCTCCGATAAGCAGTTGTTTTGAAAGCCGAGGCCTGTGTGTCTCGGCTTTTTTGATTGGGATTTCGGTAATTTTCTCGGCATAATAGTGGCAATGAAATTGAGGCTGCTATGAAACTGCTGATCGACAAGAATTTACCGAAGGCAACTGAGCTGTTTGCTAGCGCATTTAACTCCGCTAGCGCGGGCGAGCTCGTGTTCTACAGTGATCGCCAGCCGCCCGCGGCGGAATTGGCGGACTGTGACGTGCTGTTGATTCGGTCGGTCACGAAAGTCGACGCGGAGCTACTTGCACAAGCACCGAAGCTGAAGTTTGTGGGCACTGCAACAATTGGCACGGACCATGTGGATCAAGCTGCATTGGCTGCCAGAGGCATTCAGTTTGTCAGTGCCCCAGGTTGTAATGCGATTGCGGTGGGCGAGTATATATTAGCGGCGCTGTTGGCGGTGCTGTTTAAAGGGCAGGCTGGTTCTGGTTTTACTGGTTCTGCTGGTTCTGGCGCGAATTTGAACGCGGTTATTCTTGGTGCGGGCCATACTGGCAGCCAAGTATGTCAGCGTTTACTTGCGCTAGGGATGGCTGTCACCGTGATTGACCCGCCGCGGCAAGCTGCAGGATTGCCAGCACCGGCAGGGACTGAATACGGCGACTGGACGGCTCTGGTGCAAGCGGATATCGTGTCCTGTCACGTGCCGTTGACGCACGACGGTGAACACGCAACGTATCACTTGTTTACCGCCACCGAACTTGAGCAGCTCAAAAGCACGGTTATTTTTTGTAATGCCAGCCGTGGTCCGGTTGTGAAAGCGGCGGACTTGTTCGCGTGGAAATTAAAGCGCCCAGATGCCAAGCTTGTGCTCGATGTCTGGGAACATGAGCCTGCGGTGAACCCCGATTTAGTGGCCGTGACAGAAATTGCGACGCCGCATATTGCCGGCCACAGTATTGAGGGTAAAATTCGCGGCACTTACCAGTTGTATCAGCAGTGGTGTGCTTGGCAGGGTATTGAGCCCGCGCTGGACTTAAATGCGGTGCTACCGACTGAGTTGGTACTGGATTTGGCGTTAGATTTAGTTTTGGAGACGTCTGCCAGCGAAATTCCATTGGCGCAAGTGGCAGATTGGGTTGCAGCCGTGTACCCAGTGCGAGATGATGACCAGGCATTTCGCCAGCAGGGCATGACGCCGGCGGGGTTTGATCAGTTACGCAAGAATTATCGGTTTCGGCGCGAGCTTAGCGCGGCGCGGATCCGTTTGATGAATAGTTATACAAACAGTTTGACGAACAGTTTTACGAACAGTCAGGAATTAACCGGGACGCAGGCGCAGCACAACGACGTAAGTCGGTTGCAGGCGCTTGGTTTTCAAGTTGAAGTGGAGCGAACATGAGTATTGAAGTGAATGTAGCGGTGCTAGGCGCAACGGGTCTCGTTGGCAAGCAAATGATCGAGTGCTTGGAAGAGCGTAAGTTCCCGGTGAAACGGTTGTTTCCGTTAGCGAGTAGTCGTTCTGCTGGCCAAGATATTCAGTTTCGTGGCGAAGAGATTACCGTAGAAGACGCGGCAACATTCGACTGGAGCCAAGTGGATATCGCCTTTTTCTCGGCGGGTGGCAGTATTTCTGCGGAATATGCGCCAAAAGCAGCGGACGCGGGTTGTGTGGTGATCGACAACACCAGCCAGTTCCGTTACGAGCCAGACATTCCTTTGGTTGTGCCAGAAGTGAATGCGCACGCGATCGCTGAGTTCCGTAATCGCAATATCATTGCCAACCCGAATTGTTCAACGATTCAAATGTTGGTGGCGTTGAAGCCGATTCATGACGAATTTGGCATTGAGCGCATTAACGTGTCGACCTATCAGTCGGTGTCGGGCGCAGGTGCGTCGGCAATGGATGAGTTGGCCAAGCAAACCGCCACCTTGTTGAATGGTAAGCCGGTAGAGATTAATGAGTTTAGCCGTCAGATCGCGTTTAACTGTATTCCACAAATTGACGTGTTTTTAGACAACGACTACACCAAAGAAGAAATGAAGATGCACTGGGAAACTCAGAAGATTTTGGGTGATGACAGTGTGATGGTGAATGCCACTGCGGTGCGCGTGCCGGTGTTCTTTGGTCATGCGGAAGCGGTGCACTTAGAAACGCGGATGCCGGTTGATGTTGAGCGCGTGAAGGCTTTGTTAGTGAATGCGCCTGGGGTTGAGTTGTTTGAAGCGAATGCTGAGTTCCCAACGCAAGTGGGCAACGCTGCTGGTCACGACACTGTTTATGTGGGCCGCGTTCGCAAAGACTATACTCACCCGAACGGGTTGAATTTATGGGTTGTTGCCGACAATATTAGAAAAGGTGCAGCGACTAACAGTGTACAAATTGCGGAGCATTTGTTGCGGGATTATTGGTAGTATCGCGTGAAGCGCTCGGTGGTAATCGCGCGAAGCGCTAACTGATTAATTTAAAATAAGTTTCTGGTAGGGAATAAAAATAATGAAAAATGCATACCCAGAAAGAAATCGTCGACGTGGCCCGGTGGCTGTTTTAGCTGCGAGCTTGCTGTTGTCCCCCGCGCTATTCTTTGGCGCCGGGGCGGGGCAGGAGCAAGAGCAAGAGCAAGATACGGCTCAGACCGCCTCGCAACCGACAAATGGCGAGCGCCAAACCCATGGCCCGACAACCTCGTCGGACACCTTGTGGTTGATTGCAAATCGCTATCACCCGGACCGGAGTGTGTCGGTGTACCAAACCATGGTGGCCTTCATGGAGAAGAACCCCCATGCGTTTCCTAACAATAATATCCATGAACTGCTGCGTGGCGTGCATTTGCATGTGCCAACGCTGGCGGAAGTGCGTGAGGTTGATTTAGCCTCAGCCACCCAATCCATGGTGGAAGCGTTAGGTGG
>JAMCWV010000145.1:524-3925 GCA_023481025.1 Gammaproteobacteria bacterium | reverse complement strand
TAACGTAACCGGCGACGGCGCCATTGCCTTGCTTGTTAACGAGGCAGCACCGACCACTGACCATGAGCCAAGCTAGCAGCACCACAGAAAAACCCATTCGCCACTCCTCATTTCCTTGGGGGGTGGTGATTCTTTATGTTTTTATCGGTCCAATTATCGGCAACGCCGTTCTCGCCATAGTCAGTACGCTCACCATATTCTTCAGTGACCTCGCCGCGCTCCTTGATGCAATCTCCAGCGGTATGGTGGTCTTTATGTTCGGTTTAATGCTTTGTCATCTGATGGGTGGCATTCAAGCCCTGCTATGTGGCATTGCCGCCGCATTTTGGCAACGTCAACGAGGCCAGCTCCCTTATGCGATTGCTGCGCTCTTTGGCGCCATTGTCGGACTTGGCTTTATCTTGACTCTTGGCTCAGACGGCTTCTTTATGTCGATCCTTTTTGTAGCTGTTCACATTCTTGCTGTCATCGGCTGCAACTATCTTGCTCGAAAGTTTTAGTGTGAGTAAGTACTAACTTACTTATCATCTATACTCGATCTTTTTAACGGTTCTTGTTTATAGCGCCGACGGATCCAATTCATACTGCGGTAGACGCTTTTACGCCGAATCAACCAACGCTCCAACGCATACTTACCTGGAACATCAGACACCATAATCGCGATGAGAATCGTCAGTAAGCCCTGACCAGGAAGTATCAACATGATGCAACCGGCAATAAACAAAACCAACGCCAATGCGTTCCGCACGACATAAAAAAGCACTCGTGTCATGTTCCAGTGCCGTTCGCGATGGTGATGACAGAAATAATCAGCCGGCATTTTCACGATAAGCCACGGAATAATAATCATCGAAGCCAGTGCCATGAGCAAACTGATCGACGCTAACAGCGGCAAATAGGGCTGAAACAGCTCATAAACCAGCATCATCCAATCGGGTACGTACTGCTTCATTGATGGCTCCGAAAGTCACTGAGGTGAAAAATAGGCATTAAAAAACCCCGTGTCATCACTTTACTACAAGGCGACCGGGGTTTCATGTCGTTACGATGACACTTTAACGTAATAACAGTAAAGGAACCTTTGTGCTGCGTAAGAGCTTATTCGTATGACTACCGACAAGAAATTCGCGAATACGCGAATGGCCATACGCGCCCATGACCATCGCATCCATGTGATTTTCATCAGCATAGTGAATCAATGCCTCTTCAACATCACCCTGAATTAGCGCTGGCGTCACCGCAAAACCTTGGTCTGATAGCTGACTGGTGGCTTCGGCAAGCTGCCCTTGATGTTCTGTATTCTTCGCTGCAACCATCACAACATGAATCGGCAAACCACGAAACAAAGGACTACCAGCGACCATTGCTACGGCTTTCTTTGCGGTTGCAGAGTGGTCATACGCAATCATAATGGTTTTGGGTTCGCGAAAATCACCAAAGACCACCCAAGTTGGCCGCTGTAAGGCCCGGATCACGCGCTCGACTTGTTGACCAACATACTGACCGATACCACTACCACGTTTTCCTTGCCGACCAACTACGAGCAAACGAGTTTCTGGCTCAAGGTCCACTAAGGTATCGACTAAATCGCCGTGACGCTGGCGCAACAAAGGTTCTGGTTGAAAGTCACCGAGGTGCTTCTTAGCCGCATCGAGAAACATCTGCCCTTGCTGTCGTGCTAGCTTGGCCCGTCGTTCTTCTAAATCGGTAATTTCTGCCAACAAACGTTGGCGCTCGTCCATCCCAATTTGGCCGCTAAAGTCCTGCTCGTCGGACTGCCGAATATCATTCAGTACATTCAATAAAACCAAAGGCGAACCCATGCGCTGCGCAGACCACGCCGCATAATCAGCTACGGTATCATTCAGCGCAGAACCATCAATACAGGCAATTGTATGCGTCGTCATTTGGCTCTCCTATTAATGACCAAGCAACCGATCTTGGCCGTCTTTTTTATCCGCAACACCAAATTGATCGACCACGGTTGCAGATGCTTTGTTCATACCTAGTACTTCAACTTCGGCGCCTTCACGTCGGAATTTAAGAATAACCTTATCGAGCGCATCTACCGCGGTTATATCCCAAAAGTGCGCCTGTTCGACCTGAATTGTCACCTTATCAAGGGCTTCGCGAAAATCAAATGATTCAACAAACTTTTCTGCCGACGTGAAGAACACCTGACCTGAAACGACATACTCTCGCTGTTTTCCATCCGCACTCAAGGTCGAATCGACAGACATATAGTTGCTGACTTTGGCAGCAAAAAACAGTGCAGCTAACAACACACCAACCAGCACCCCAAGTGCCAAGTTATGAGTCCACACTACCACGACAACTGTCGCTATCATGACAATATTGGTACTCAATGGGTGTTTTTTCAAATCACGTACCGACTGCCAGCTAAATGTTCCAATCGAAACCATGATCATCACCGCAACGAGCGCAGCCATCGGGATTTGGCGAACCCAGTCAGACATAAATACAACCAGTAAAATTAATCCTGTGCCGGCAACCAACATAGACAAACGGCCACGGCCACCCGATTTGACGTTAATCACTGACTGACCAATCATGGCACACCCAGCCATGCCGCCCATCATACCGGCACCAATATTCGCAATTCCTTGGCCACGACATTCTTTATTGCGATCGGACTTCGTATCGGTCAAGTCATCGACTATGGTTTGTGTCATCATCGACTCAAGCAAACCAACAATCGCAAGCGGAAATGCATACGGCAACACGATCAGTAGAGTTTCCATATTCAATGGAACATTTGGCCATAGAAATACCGGTAATGAGTCTGGCAGCTCTCCCATATCACCAACCGTGCGAATATCAATGCCCAGATACAATACGACGGCAGTAATGACAATAATTGAAACCAGTGGCGACGGCACAGCTTTAGTTACATAAGGCAAGCCGTAAATAATCCCCAACCCGGCAGCGGTGAGTGCATACACATGCCAAGTCACATTCGTGAGCTCAGGAAGTTGCGCCAAGAATATTAAAATCGCCAATGCGTTAACAAAACCGGTGACCACCGAGCGCGACACAAATCGCATTAAGCTACCGAGTTTTAGAAGACCGAAAACGAGTTGAATAATCCCAGTCAAAATAGTTGCGATTAATAAGTATTCAAGTCCGTGATCACTCACAAGAGTGACCATTAGCAGTGCCATCGCACCAGTGGCCGCAGAAATCTGCCCCGGCCGACCACCAATAAATGCCATGATCACACAGATACAGAAAGACGCATACAAGCCGACTTTCGGATCCACGCCCGCGATAATTGAGAAGGCTATCGCTTCAGGAATTAACGCCAAGGCCACAACGAGCCCCGATAAAATATCGGCCCGCACATTGCCGAACCATTCGTGTTTCCAATTACTTTTCATGTT
>JAMCWV010000145.1:0-514 GCA_023481025.1 Gammaproteobacteria bacterium | reverse complement strand
GCTGATATTTCGGGGTGGGGTCTAAATTTTGGAGGCGGCAAGTCTACTTGTTGGCTACTTTACAATCAACCTTGATGGCAAAACCTCTGTGACAACACCTACCAACATAAAACCCGCGTCAATTGCCTAATGACGTCACCATAAATATTCAGTACGCTAGCCATATCTTAAGACCTTTTGACGAGCCACTATGAACATACACATTCTTGTTGGGACGACGTCCGGCAACACCGAATATTTAGCTGAACAACTGCAGGATCAATTAACTCAAGAAGGGCACCAAGTCACCTTTCACGATCAACCAGCGTTCGACGACGTGCCACAAACCGATTGTCTATGGCTGCTCTGTATTGCCACTCATGGTGCGGGTGAATACGCCGATAGCATCGCTCCGTTTATGGAGGCTGTACAGCAACATAAACCGAATTTAAGTGCAATTAAAGTAGCCTTAATTGCGGTTGGCGACTCAAGCTACGACACTTTTTGCCAAGCTGGTCGCGATGCTTAAACTCTG
>JAMCWV010000191.1 GCA_023481025.1 Gammaproteobacteria bacterium | reverse complement strand
TGCCAAACATGTCTTGTCCTGCAACCCACAGTGGTTCCGGCCCAACGTCAAGCGAGAAGTAAATCGAATGGTCGCTCTTGCTGTGCTCAACCTCTTGCCAAGCCACACCGTCCGTACTTACTTTTGGGTTATACCGCGCACGCCCACGCTCCAGCGCCAACACTTCCAGCGCTACTGTTTGTGGCTCGGCGGCAACAACCTGAAATGCATACCAAGGGCTTGGGTTAATCGGCTGATTTTCCGGCCCCGTTATCACTACAATCGTGCCATCCTCGCGCTGCTCACAACCGTCGACGCGCGCTTGCGGGAAGTCATACCGCACTTCCACGCCGTCAAACACGCACTCGTGCCCTAATGACTCCGCCCGCGCAACTGCCGCTGCTTGCTCGTCAAAATCAGACAACCCTGCTGTCGCAACTGGCGAAGCCCCACCGCATGCGCTCAACAACACACTCGCAGCAGCAACGACGACACTTGTTCGTAATAAATAATTTTTCACATGAATGCCCACAAACAATAAAAGACAAAGAAAAACGGGCAGCCTATATTAAATAGACTGCCCGTTCCTACTTAGAAGCGATAAGTGATATCGCCGAAGATGTAACGGCCGCGGTTCGAATGCACGTCCGACACATAACCAAAGCTGCCACTAGTGACAGGCGGTGCCTTGTCGGTCAAGTTACGCACACCCACACGCAGGCGCGTATTTCCAAGCTTGCTGTCCTCGCGGAACTGATACGACGCATTCAAGTCGTACGTACGCCATACCGGAATCGGCAGATCTTCGCCGTCTGAAGTCCGCACCCAAGTGCTCGCAAAGCGGCCAATGTAGTTCATCCGACCGTTCACGTTCCACTGGTTATAGCGCCAGTTCAACGACGCATTCGCGCGCCATTCTGGGTTACCGTTAATCGCCAGCAAGTCCCCTGCGCCAAGCACGGCAATGTTGTCTGGCACCGCCGGGTTACCCGCCGCTTGTTCACGCAAAACCAGCGCACTAATTGGGTCTGGCGTTTGCTCAAACTTCTTCAGTTGCGCCACGTTCACCCGAAAATCGAAGCGTCCGTAATCGGTGTCGAAGCGGTAGTTGAACATCACGTCCATACCTGCAATCGACCGCGGGTTCAAGTTCGAGTAGGTGTTCACCACGTGGCTCACAAACCCGTCTTCGTCACGCACAATCGCAGGGTTCACTTCACCGTTGGCGCGCAGGTAGGCATCATACAAAAGGTGCGTTTGGCTGTTTAAAATACCAACAATGCCTTTTTGCTCGATGTCCCAAAAGTCGACGGTGATCAACATGTTCTGCACCGGCGCAATTGCGACACCATACGACAAATGCTTACTTTCTTCCGGCTCGAGGTCGGTGTTACCACCACGAATTTCGGCAACGCCATAACGCTGATCCAGCAGTGGATCGTAACGTGTGTTCGAACGCACGACGCCATCTTCAACCACTTGCGGTAAGTTCGGCGCACGGAAACCTTCTGCGTATGCAGCACGGAATTGCACCATGTCATGCGGTGCCCAACTCAGCGCTACTTTCGGCTTGGTGACCGAACCGACATCCGAGAAGTTTTCAAACCGCGCTGCAAGCTGCATGTTGACGGTTTCATGCAAGGGTACGTCGAGCTCGAGGAAGGCCGACCACACATTGCGGCTACCACTCGCCGACGGCGTCGCACTTGAACCCAGCGCGTTGCTGTCTGACAACAGATCACCGGTAACCAAATCAAACTGCGGAATTTCACCACTTAGCAATGGGTCACGTTTATCGGCATAGCTTTCGTAACGAAACTCAACGCCAGCTGCCATACCGATATCACCGGCATACCAATAAAGGGCGTCTGGGCTCGACACTTTGAAGTCCCATAGCGCCAGCTCAGTTTCACTTTCCCGCGTCACGTCAACGGTAAAGGTGTCAATGACCGACTGTGCATTACGCATTGGTATGCCGGTGTTTGGGTTCAGCGGATCGCCACCAATAAACGGGTTATAGGCGAGGTTTGGGTCGGTTTGGTTAATTGCAGCTTGGAATGCGTCGGCACGAATCCGATTGCGGTCAGTGTCGAGCGTGTTGGCTAACGAGTAAAGTACCGCCGATTCCCAGTCCCAGTTTTGGTGCATGCCGCGCAAGCCAGTCAGCAAGCGATAGCTATAGTCTTCCACGACAATGCGCCGCGGGCCGGTGTCGGTTGGACGAATATTACGAATCTCAACGTCTTCGCCAAACGGGTTAAACGCTGCGTCGGCAGCAATGGTAAAACGCTGCGCTGCTAGGTTGGCGTTTTGTTCGCGCAAGCGAATTGACTCGGCCGAGTACCACAAGGCTTCCGCAAACAATTCGGTGGTCGCGCTGATTTCGTGGGTTAAGTAGCCAAAGACGTTAAAACGTTCAACGTCCGAGGTCATCGACCGTTCCACCGCTGCGTCATAACGCCAGTCTTGTGGCAACGAGCCACCGGCCCCACAAACATTGTCGTCGATAGTAATCGAGCAGTTACCTTGGTCACTCGGCAGTAAGTGGAATGTGCCGTTGCTTGGGCTCCAAAATGTGCCCCACGGGCTTGCTAGCAAGCGGCCGTCGAGTGCACCCGCGCCTTGAAATCGCTCTGGTACGCCAGGGTGAAAGCGCGAGTCGAGACTGGCCGAGTAGCTGCGCTCGCTTGCCATCATGCCGTCGCGATTGTAGTAAGCGCCCGACAAACTTAAGTAGGTGCGACCGTCGTTAAAGCGTAAACCGGTGAGTGCGTTAATGGTGGTTTGCGCAAAATTTGTCCCGTCGGTACCGCCGTGGCTAACCGAGATTTCGGTGGTGTCGACGTCGTCTTTCAAGACATAGTTGACCACACCGGCAATCGCGTCAGAACCGTAGATTGCGGCTGCGCCGTCTCTTAGTACTTCAAGGCGAGCCAAGCCGCGCACCGGTAAGGTGTTCGAGTTGACGGTGGCAACTGGCACGAAGTTTTCGGTTTGCGTGCCCGGGTGGAGTACCAATCGACGACCGTTTAATGTCGTCAATGTGTAACCGGTGCCGATGCCTCTTAAGTTAATTGAACTAACGTCGCCGCGCGCGTCATTAACACCACCAATCACTCGTTCGTTGTTAAACGCAACGTCACCAATTTGTGGAATTGAGCGCAGCAGTTCGTCGCCGCTCATAGCGTTGGTATTGATAATGTCTTCTTCGTTTAGCGACGTAACTGGCAATGACCCAGCCGAGCGAGCACCACGAATGTTCGACCCAACCACTTGAATGCGCTCAACCCGCTCGTTGTCGGCAGTTTCTGCGCTGTTGCTGCTATTGTTGCTATTGTTGCGGTCGCGGACGACGTAGAGGGTGTCGTTTTGTTTCACAAACTCAAGCTGAGTATTGCTGAGGATGCGTTGAATGGCTTCGCTAACGGTCAGTTGCCCTGCAATTGCAGGAGCATTGACTGACCGTAGCGCTTCCGGGGAGAAGATGATTTGAACTTTGGCTTCTTCAGCCAGTTCTAGTAATGCGCTGGCAGCGTTTTGCGCCGGAATATTAATTTCCTGCGCGGGCTCGTCAGCAGCATTCGCCGCAGTGATTGCGAGAGGTACCGTTAGCGACGCCCCCAGCGCCAGTAACGTACAGCGGGCGAGATACCCAAGTTTAAAACCGTGATTAGCCATTGTTGTTACCTTATTTTTTTGAATTATCACTTATATATACGCAGCCGTTTCGATATCCCTCCATTAATTGCGGACCGTAGCTGGAATGGCATTAGGGACCGTAGCTGGAATGGCATTAGGGACCGTAGCTGGAATGGCATTCCGAACCGTAGCTGGAATGGCATTAGGGACCGTAGCTGGAATGCTAACCGTATGAGTTCTCGCGGGTTCTCAGATGCTATTCGCGGATATGAACTAATAACTCGGTATTAGTCTCTTCGATTTCAACA
>JAMCWV010000163.1:6647-19280 GCA_023481025.1 Gammaproteobacteria bacterium | reverse complement strand
AGCCGAACGTCAACCTTGACTGGACGTGTACCGCCAACCCGCTACAAACTGCAAACAGTGGCGTCACTTGGTTAACATACAAAAACAATGCCAACTTTTTATTTTTTGTTAAACAGCTGAAAAAACGCGCTTTTTGTAGTTTAATAAAAAAACGCAAGGAAATGCACTTTTGTTAAAATTAAATAATTAGACTAATAATTAGTGAAATTAGCCAATCAGGAACGCAACTATGTCTAGGTTTCGTGACAACGAAAACCTCATCGGTCAATCCAACAGCTTTCTTGAAGTTTTAGAGCAAGTGTCGCGGGCTGCGCCGTTGAACAAGCCCGTCCTTATTATTGGTGAGCGTGGCACAGGTAAAGAGCTCATTGCTGCGCGTTTGCATTACCTCTCATCGCGCTGGGAACAGCCGTACCTCAAACTTAATTGCGCCGCGTTGAATGACAACTTACTCGACAGTGAGCTATTTGGCCATGAATCCGGTGCGTTTACTGGCGCTGGGAAACGCCATGAAGGCCGTTTTGAGCGCGCCGACAAAGGCACACTATTCTTAGACGAACTGGCGACCACATCCGCATTGGTGCAAGAGAAACTGCTGCGAGTCATTGAGTACGGTGAATTTGAGCGGGTTGGCGGTACACGTCCAGTCAAGGTTGACGTTCGGCTTATTGCTGCAACCAACGAAGATCTGCCGACTTTAGCAGCACAGCAGAAGTTTCGTCCTGATTTGCTCGACCGCTTAGCATTTGATGTCATCACCCTGCCGCCTCTGCGCGAACGCCAAGAGGATATCCTGATACTCGCTGAACATTTTGCTATCCAAATGGCCCGTGAGCTCGAATTAGAATGCTTCGCAGGCTTTACCCAGAGAGCCAAGGATACCCTGCTGAGTTATCATTGGCCGGGCAATGTTCGGGAACTGAAGAATGTCGTCGAGCGCAGCCTGTATCGCCACAATAGCGCGCACCTGCCGCTCCATGACATCACAGTAAACCCATTTGAGAGTCCGTGGCGGCCGCAACCGCAACTGATGAGTACGCCGGTTACTCAAGACGACAAGCCAGTGCCTCAGGCCAGTCATTCGACTGCAAACCCAAGCATGCCGTCAGCTCCACCAATCACAGCAGAGAGCAACAGTGCGAGCCCGACTATCGACTTTCACCAGCCCGTCGACTTCAAGCAAGTCAGTCAAGACTTTGAAGTCAACTTGATTCAACAAGCGTTACAACACTGTCAGTTTAATCAAAAGAAAACGGCTGAGTTATTACAATTAACCTATCATCAGTTACGCGGCTATTTGAAAAAGTATCAGTTACTCGAGGCGACCAATGGCGATGACTAACGGCCCGTTTGCAAGGATTTGTAGCGCATTGCTGTGCTTGCCCATGATGCTTGCCTGTTCGCCACAGTCTGTGGAAGAAGCCACTATGGGTATACTCTATTGTGCTGAGGGTAACCCCGAGTCATTTAACCCGCAGCTTGTCACTTCTGGTACCACGTTAGATATGACCGCGGCCCAATTGTATGACCGCTTAATCGAGTACGATCACAAAGCTAACGAATATCAACCAGCACTAGCAGAACGCTGGACCGTCGATGATTTTGGTTTGCGTTATACCTTTTATTTGCGTAATGACGTTCAGTTTCATACCACAGACTGGTTTCAACCTTCACGTCCATTACATGCGAGCGATGTCGTTTTTAGCTTTCGTCGTTGGTTTGATGAAACCCATCCGTTTCATCAGGTTTCAGGCCGCGGCTATCCGTTTTTTACTGCCAGCGGTATTACCGAACTCATTGAGTCGATGACTGCGCTCGACAACCACACTGTGGAAATTCGGTTAAAACAACAAGATACGTCTTTTTTAGCTAATCTCGCCTCCGATTTTGCAGTTGTGCTCTCAGAAGAATACGGGCAGCAATTGCTCAGCGCAGGTCGACCTGAGTTAATTGACCAGCAACCAATTGGTACTGGCCCCTTTCAATTTAGTGATTTTCGTAAAGACGTGCTCGTACGGTATCACCGGCATCCAAACTATTGGCGTGAACTCGCCGCCAGCGAACAAGTTGTATTTCGGATCACACAAAGCGACCACAAACGCATGCTCATGTTGCTAACCCAAGACTGCGACATTTCCCCTTACCCGCCAGCTCGCGATGTCGAGTGGCTACGCCAGCGTGAAAGCGTCCAGTTACAAGCAGCCGTTAGTCCGAATACCGCGTTTTGGGCGTTTAATACTGAGCGCCCCCCTTTCGATGACCCCCGTGTGCGTCAAGCGCTGGCTCATGCCATCGATCGCGATGCATTGTTAAGAGCCGTTTATTTTGAACACGCCGTCCGCGCTGATTCTATTTTGCCAAATACCTCATGGGCACATCATCCACTACCGAACGCCTACCGCTTTGATCCAGAACTGGCCCGTGAGTTATTAGCCGAAGCAGGGTATTCTGACGGTTTTAGTATGGACATTTGGGCGATTCCAGTACAACGCGGCTACAACCCAAACGCCCGGCTCATGGCCGAGCGGATGCAATCAGATCTCGCGCGAATTGGCGTACGCGTCAATATAGTGAGTTACGAGTGGAGTACCTTTCGCCGTCGTTTAGCAGAAGGCTTACACGACAGTGTTTTAATTGGTTGGTCTGCAGATCATGCAGACCCAGATAACTTTTTCCGCCCGCTCTTAAGCTGTCGCGCCAAAGAATCAGGCAATAATCGTGCGCAATGGTGCGATCCGCTCTTTGACGACCTGCTCAATGCTGCCATCCGCTCTGATTTGATGACGACGCGACAAAACTTCTATCAACAAGCACAAGAGTACTTAGCGTTGGAAGTGCCACTCTTACCTATTGCTCACTCAGTGCGCTTTCAAGCTAGCCAAGCTGACATCGAAGGTTCACGGTTAACGCCATTTGGTGGCATTGAACTGCGCCATGTCTATCGCCATCGCCGCGATCAAGCGCAAGAAGAGGTGCAGCCATGACCCGCTATTTATTGCGCCAATTAACGCTGTTATTTTTTACACTGCTGGCGTTAAGTTTATTCACCTTTTGTTTGAGCTACTGGTTTTCCGGCTCACCGGTAACCAATAGCAGCGGTGTGTTTGCCGACGATCCAAGCTATGCTGCCGTTGCTGCTGCGCGCGGGTTTGATGGTGGTTACTT
Organism: Gammaproteobacteria bacterium; assembly: GCA_023481025.1. The sequence continues at coordinate 16,115 of JAMCWV010000163.1, read as the reverse complement.
TGGCCAATATATCGCGTACTTGCAGCACCTCTTTGCCGGAGACTGGGGGCGCTCGCTACTTGACGGCGCGCCGGTTTATGACCAACTAATTATCCGCTTTGGCGCCAGCCTTGAAATTATTTTGTTAGCATTGCTAGTGGCTTGGGTACCTGGCGTTGCGCTCGGTGTGCTTTCAGCTTTAAAACCGGGGCGTAGCGCCGACAATACCATTCTTGGTTTGAGTATTTCTGGTTATTCCATTCCGGTTTTTTGGTTCGCCCAGCTCGCCATCCTAGTTATTGCTGTACAGTGGGGGCTGACGCCGATTGCCGGCCAAATCAATCCATTGTTTGAAATTCATGCCGTCACAGGTTCAATCCTGATTGATATCGCTCTCACCCAACCAGATAACCTGCAAGCGGCGTATCATAGTGCTTTCATGCACATGATTTTACCGGTCACTGTTTTAGCTATTATGCCAATGATGTTGCTCATTCGCCTGACTCGCAACAGCATGCTGGATGTTCTAAAACAAAACTACATCGTCGCTTCCTATGCAAAAGGTATGTCTACCCGTCGGGTACTTTGGTCTCACGCGCTGCCGAATGCCATGCAGCAGGTTATTCGTCAGCTTGGTAACCTGATGAGTCTGCTCATTGCCAATACTTTAATAGCCGAAGTCATTTTCTCCTGGCCCGGGATTGGTAATTGGTTAGTGCGCAGTATCTATGAGCGGGATTATCCGGTTATTCAAGGCGGCTTATTGATTATCGGCAGTCTCATATTGGTCAGCCACGTGCTCTTGAACTTGTTTCATGCTTGGCGCTACCCGCAAGTAAGGAAGGACCTCTATGCCGCGCCATAACCTCTATTATGAAGAACGCATGCCCTCGCCTCTGCAACGGGTTTGGCTCGAGTTTCGGCGCAATGCCTTTGCCATTGGCGCACTTTATATCCTGATTTTTATTGTATTCATCAGTCTGTTTGGGCCATTGCTTACGCCTTACGGGCCAAATCAACAGTTTATTGATGCCATCTCATTGCCGCCGGCATGGTCAGTCGAGGGCGACGTCCGTTTCTTATTAGGCACTGATGAGCTTGGTCGTGACATGATTACACGACTGATTTATGGCGCTCGCTATAGCTTTGCCCTGCCGCTATTCGTTGTCGTTTCTTCAGCCTTTATAGGCATGTCACTTGGCGCCATCGCTGCGATGACGGTTGGAGTGAAAAGTTCGACCTTAAAGCACTTACTCGACGTGCTCATGTCCATTCCATCACTGCTGCTCGCCTTAGTCATTATCGCCTTAACTGGTCCCGGCCTCAGTAACGCGTTATTGGCTATCGGCCTCGTCATGATTCCGCAGTTTTTACATGTCACCCGGAATGCCATCCACGACGAACGGCGCAAGCCCTATGTAACCGCCAGCCGGCTAAATGGCGTGTCAGATTTCTATTTACTGACGATGGTTTTCTTTCCAAATATCGTGCGGGTTTTAGTCATCCAATTCACAATCGCCCTCTCCGTAGCAATCTTTGACATCGCAGCGCTCGGTTTCTTGCGCCTTGGTGCGCAAGCACCAACACCTGAGTGGGGCTCCATGCTCGCTCAAAGTCTTGAAGTCGCCTATGTGACACCTTGGGTCATGGCTCTACCCGGTCTCGCGCTCTTTATCACCTTAGTCAGTGTGAATCTCGTTGGTGAAACCTTGCGCCAAGCGATTCAAAAACAGTTGGAGCAATAGGTATGCTTTTAGACATTCGCAACCTAACCATTCGCACCAACACTAATTCTGGCATGGTGAACGTGCTCGACAAAGTCAGCCTACAGATTCACGAGGGGGAAATTCATACCTTAGTTGGTGAGTCAGGCTCCGGTAAAAGTTTAATTGCACGCGCCATCATGGGGTTCTTGAGTGAACGCTGGGAAGTAACCGCAGATCGTGTTTGGTTTGAAGGCAAGGATCTACTCAACCTTACAGCAGCGGAGCGGCGGGATATTATTGGCGTCGATATTGCCATGATCTTCCAAGACGCTAAAAGTTACTTAGATCCAAACCTGACGATCGGCGAGCAACTTAGCGAGGCAGTTCTTGACCGCGATCTTGACGGTTCCTGGTGGCAACGCGGCAGTCAACGTAAAGCGAAGGTCGTGTCATTGCTGCATCGAGTCGGCATTAAAAATCACAAAGCTATGATGCAGTCCTACGCTCACGAGCTATCTGAAGGTGCCGCACAAAAAATCATGATCGCCAGCGCCATTGCCCATCGGCCAAAGCTGCTGATTGCCGATGAACCGACCTCAACCATGGAGCCGGCTACCCGCCAACAAATCTACCGCTTATTGGCGCAATTCCATGCTCGTTACGGCATGTCGATGTTGATGATTAGTCAGGACCTCGGTGCGATTATGCCGCAAACTCAACAGATTTCGATGATTTACAGCGGACAATTAATGGAAACCGGGCCGGCAGCTGCACTCTTACAAAAGCCCTATCATCCATACACCGAGGCTCTGCTCAATACCTCACTATACCGTCAAGCAGATTCACAGCCCCGCACTAAGTTGCCAACACTAGCCGGCGTTGAACCGACATTACAGCATCTCCCGATTGGCTGTCGGTTAGGTCCACGCTGTCCGTATGCCAAGCCGGAATGTATTAAAACGCCTAAAGCGGTAAAACTGCGGGAGCGCGTTTATGCCTGCCACCATCCGGTTAATTTGGAGGACTGAGATGCAACCATTACTTGTTGTCGATGCTTTGCGCAAAGTCTACCACAGTCGTACCGGCCTATTTCAGCAACAAACGACCGTTGCGCTCGATACCGTCAGTTTTACCTTAAATGAAGGCAAAACCCTTGCAGTAATGGGCTACCGTCAGTTTTACCTTAAATGAAGGAAAAACCCTTGCAGTAATGGGCACAAATGGCTCTGGCAAATCGACCTTAGCCGCGTTAATCAGCGGTGCTGTTACACCAACTTCAGGCCGGATCACCTTCGCCGGTGAAGATCTCGAAGCCGGTAATTATCGTCAGCGCGCTCAACATATTCGCATGATTTTTCAAGACGCCGATGCGTCGTTAAATCCGCATTTAACCTTGGGTCGCCAACTCGAAGAGCCCTTATTGTTTAACACCAAACTCAATGCCCGCCAACGCCATGAGCGGATTATGAAAACGCTCCAACAAGTTGGTTTGTTGGCAGAACACATGGTGTTCTACCCACATATGATGTCGACTGGACAAAAACAACGCGCAAGTATCGCGCGAGCCATTATTCTGCAACCAAAACTACTCGTTGCTGACGAGGCGCTCGCCACACTTGACTCGTCGGTGCGGGCGCAGATTATCAATCTGCTACTTGACCTCCAACGCGACCTAAAAATGTCGTATATCTTTATTTCCCAAAGTCCTGAAATAGTCCGCCACTTAGCCGATGAAGTCCTGATTATGAAGGATGGCTTGGTTATCGAACGCGGACCTGTCGTCGACGTGTTCTCGGCACCACAAGAGCAGTACACAGAAATGATGTTGATGTCAGAATTGCAGCGTAAAGGGAGTGATTAACAAGTGCACTCACAGATCACCTCGGCTTGAGAAGCTGCGGTGATTTTGTTAGCGTGTTGCACTTTGTACCAAAAACACGAAAGAAATTACGGTTGTTCGGGCTGTTTAGCAAAAGTTTTGCCGCAATTCGCTTGCTAAACCTTCTGAGCTCCACATAATAAAGTTAGCGATAACCATAATAAAAACGCCAATCAGATAGGAGTATCATTTTGGAAACAGGAACCCTGATTTCGCTTGCCATTTATTTCATCGCCATGCTCGGCATTGGCGTCTATGGCTACTACAAATCAACCAGTGATTTATCAGACTACATGCTCGGTGGCCGTCGTTTAGGGCCGGGTGTTACTGCCCTCTCCGCAGGTGCTTCGGATATGAGCGGTTGGATGCTCATGGGCTTACCAGGCGCGTTTTTTGTCGCTGGTTTCTCGGAAGTTTGGATTGCGGTCGGTTTAGTTGCCGGTGCCTACGTCAATTATCGTGTGGTGGCACCGCGCCTGCGCATGTACACATACATGGCAAAAGACTCCATTACCATTCCTGATTTCTTTGAAAACCGCTTTAACGACAACTCTCGGATTCTGCGCTTGGTGTCCGCCATTGTCATCATTATCTTCTTTACCCTATACACCTCATCGGGGCTCGTTGCTGGCGGTACGTTATTCGAGAACGCCTTTGGAATGGACTACCACTACGGCTTATTGCTAACCGCCGGTGTGGTGGTGGCTTATACGCTCATTGGTGGCTTTTTGGCCGTGAGCATGACCGACTTTGTTCAAGGTTGCATCATGTTCATCGCTTTAGTGATGGTACCATTCGTTGCCTTCTCAGTACTTGGCGGTAGCGGTGAAGTTGTTACTCAGGTCCGCGACCTGAACCCAGGTATGCTCAACCCGTTCTACGGTGCGACCTTCCTTGGTGTGATTTCCTTGCTCGCTTGGGGTTTAGGGTACTTTGGTCAACCGCATATCATTGTCCGTTTCATGGCGATTAAATCAGTTCGAGACTTTAAAGTCGCTCGCCGGATTGGCATGACTTGGATGATTGTCGCGATTATCGGCGCCATGCTGACAGGTGTTGCAGGTGCAGCTTATGTTCAAGTGTATGGTGGCGCGTTAACCGGCAACGCGTACATGACAGCTGACGGCTCGCTCGCGAATGCCGAGACGATTTTCATTGTTCTATCGCAGATTCTCTTTCACCCACTCGTTGGTGGTTTCCTTTTAGCTGCCATACTTGCAGCAATCATGAGTACTATTTCATCGCAATTGCTGGTGACGTCGAGCGCACTAACTCAGGATTTCTATAAGAGTTTCCTTAACAAAAATGCGTCAGACAAAGTGCAAGTATTTGCTGGTCGTTTATCCGTTTTAATTGTTGCCCTCGTCGCCATTGCCCTTTCATGGGTTCCTCGCGACACCATTCTCGGCTTAGTTGGTAATGCTTGGGCTGGCTTCGGCGCTGCATTTGGCCCACTGATTATCCTCAGCTTGTACTGGAAGTACATGAACCGCTGGGGTGCGTTAGCAGGTATGGTGGTCGGTGCAGTCACCGTGTTGTTCTGGATTTACGTGCCAATCAACGGCGCGCCGCTTAGTGCGCATTTATATGAAATGGTACCGGGCGTTATACTCTCAACACTTGCGATTCTGATTGTCAGCAAAATCACGCAAGACCCCGAAGCAGCCGTACAAAAAACCTTTGACGACATGGAAGTTGAAATGAAGGAACATGCAGAAACTACGCCGTCAGCGGATATTAAAAACTAGGAACTGCAGCCTAAATTAAAAAAGGGACAACTTCGTTGTCCCTTTTTTATAACTCATGGTTTAGCTCGATGGGCCGCCATTACGGCGCTTTTTCATGATCCGTAATTCGTCCATAATGAGATCTTTTAGTCGCATCGTCGTTTCGTAGCCGATATCAATAGCTTCGCCACCGTGGTCAAATTCGAGCAAACCAATATCACCAAGTTTTGGTTGTAACAGAATATCCGGTGGATCCCCTGCCATCCGCGCTTTGGTAATCCGCTCTTGCATGATATCAATCGAGCCTGCCATGACGCCGAGCATACTCGGAGACTTAGGTTCCCGTGTGAATTTTTGCCGTACATCCGCCATAAATTGTGAGCTGCGTGCTAGAAAGCTTTGAAAACCGTTCTGCTCCTCATCATCTTTCTTGCTATCGCTTGAGGCTTTTGCCTGCTTCGCTTTCTTGTCGCTATCACTTTGCGGAGCTTGGGATGCTGCTGGCGCATCATCGTCGACATGAACCTGTGAATTTAAATGCACCGCAATAACAAAATCGGCTTCCAATGCCCGCGCTAACGAAACTGGCACGGGATTCACTAAAGCACCGTCGACAAGCCAGCGGCCATCATGAGACTTAGGCGATAACAAGCCGGGCATTGCACAGCTTGCTCTCGCCACGGAGAATAGATCACCTTTTTTTAGCCAGATCTCTTTGCCGGTATAAAGGTCTGTTGCAACAGCCGCGTAGCGACGTTCTAATGTGCTAATTTCCAGCGCCCCAAAGCGTTCACGAGCATGATTGAAAACTTTCTCTCCCCCAACCATTCCACCATTCGTTAAACCAAAGTCGAGCAGATTAAACACCGCCCAGCGGTCCATGCCGCGCACCCACTTTTCGAGGTCGTCAAGCTTCCCGGCAGCGTAAGCACCTCCGACGAGCGACCCAATTGAAGTTCCTGTGACAACCTGAATTTCGATCCCCATATCTTCCAGAGCTCGGATTACACCGATATGCGCCCAACCTCGAGCAGCTCCTGAGCCCAATGCTAAACCGACCGTTAATTTATTACTCGCTGGCATCGTTAGAACCCTCGTAAGAAAGTATCCATGCTTCAATTTGCTCATTTAATAATTCGAGCGGCAATGCACCGTGGCGGAGGACTTGCCAATGAAACTCGCGCACGTCAAAGTGGTCTTCAAGACGAGCTTCCGCTTGCTCACGCAGCCCTTGAATATGTAACTGACCTATTTTATAGGCTAGCGCTTGACCGGGTAGCGCCATAAACCGTTCGGCTTCCGAAACTGCCCGTGCTTCCTGCACCGGCGCGTTCGCATACATGTAGTCTAAAACCTCTTGCCGCGACCAGCCATAGGCATGAATCCCGGTGTCAACGACCAAACGTATCGCCCGCCATAGCTCGGCAATATACTGTCCATAGCGGTCGTACGGCCCGTATACCCCAAGCTCATCGCCTAATGACTCTGCATACAAGCCCCAGCCTTCATTAAAAGCAGTCTCAACACCATAGCGACGAAACGGTGGCAGATGTTCCATTTCTCGTTGCAGCGCAAGTTGGTAATGGTGGCCAGGGATGGCCTCATGCAAAGTTAACGCCCCTTTTGCCCAAGTTGGTCGTGCCGGTAAATCATACGTATTTAAATAGAAGATGCCCGGACGACTGCCGTCTTCGGAAGGAACTGAGTAGCTTCCAGAGCTGGCACTGCGTTCGCGAAACGCTTCCACTTTGCGAATTTCATAGCCTGCGCGAGGCAAACGATCACGGAAAAATAAGCGTTCTGCGCGGGTTTCAACCTCTGCAGCAAAGGCACGATAATCAGCCAACATCGCCTCAGGCGTTGCATAATGAAATTGCGGATCGTCGCGGGTAAAGGCGAAAAACTCCGCTAAACTGCCTTCGAAACCAACGTCTTCCATAACGTGGCTGATTGCTTGGTGCAAGCGCGCCACTTCATCTAAGCCAATTTGGTGAATCTCGTCTGCACTTAAATTAGTCGTGGTGTGAAAACGCACGGCAAATGTGTACCAATCTTGCCCCTGGGGTAAGGTGCCAATCCCAAATTCCTCGGTGCGCGCGGCTAGTAAGTAGGTCTTTTCAAGAAAGTCAGCGAGCGCTGTATATGCCGGCAGTACGGATTGCTGCAGCGCCAGTCGAAATTCGCTTGTTAGTTCATCGCGATACCCTTCAAGCGTCGCAGGTAATTGCTCAACCGGCTGCCAAAATATACTGGCTTGGTAGTCATCTGCCGCGAGTGCATGGGTGCGCACTTGGTCGATTAAGCGTTGTACCACAACCGCCGGCAATACGACCTCTTCATCGATACCAGTGCGCATATTGCGCTCAATACCCGCAAACAACTGTGGGATGAGACGCATACGTTGTACCCACTGCCGGTAATCTGTGACAGAATTGAATGGCTGGGCGCTAGAGCCCGAACCTAGCATTGCGAGTTGGCTCGGTGAACTATAAAACTGATTAATCGGAATCAGATGCTCTGGAAATTGCATCTGTTCTAACGAAAACAGACGATCGCGGCGAAATAGTTGATAGGTTAAATAATCCGACTCACTCAGTTTCGACGGATCAATACGTGTCACTGCTGCGAGATATTCCTCTTCGAGCATACGCTGACGATAACGATGCTCTTCACTATACACATCGGGCAGCTGATCATGGTGTTGGCCTTGACCCATGAGAGTGGCCTGCAACGGATTGAGCTGTAAATTCGCTTGAAAATAGGCATCGTAGATTTGGTTCAAAGTTGCGGCAGTCTCACGCGCAGACTGCGCTGCTTCCGAACTCGCGTCTCGCGGGCTACAAGCCACCACAAAACTAATACAAAAAAGAAAAATAAGCGGGATTGTCCAAGCGCTCTGCACCTGAGTGAAGCGAGACAAGTATAATTTTGGCAACATTGACATGTACTGATATCCATTCCAAGCACAAAGGGAAATAAGCGGAAATCATGCCATAATCAGACCCAACAAACTAGCACGAAAAAACCCTCGATGTTGTAAAAACAACAGCGAGGGTTTCAATTCAAGTCAACTTGCCATCCATCTCGTCAGAAACGGTCGAACAGACAGCTTTATTGCAGCAATTGTTACAGGCGCCCCTATGACAATTAAGGCCTTAATCTTCCAGTGCTTCTGGTGCTTCAGTCACCGCAGGATCATCAGCGGCAATGGTTGGCTTCAGCAACAACATGTCGCGTAGTTGCTTTTCAACTTCATTGGCAATTTTCGGGTTATCGGCCAAGAACTTCATTGAGTTCGCTTTACCTTGACCAATTTTGTCGCCTTTATAGCTGTACCATGCACCAGCTTTATCGATCAGCTTATGCTTCACACCCAAATCGATTAGCTCACCCTCTTTCGATATGCCAGCACCATACATGATCTGGAAGTTTGCTTCTTTAAATGGTGGCGCGACCTTATTCTTCACCACTTTCACACGAGTTTCGTTGCCAACAACTTCATCGCCTTCTTTCAATGAACCCGTGCGGCGAATATCAAGGCGCACCGACGCATAGAATTTCAGCGCGTTACCACCTGTGGTAGTTTCTGGGTTTCCAAACATCACACCAATCTTCATCCGAATTTGGTTGATGAAAATACACATGGTATTCGACTTTTTAATATTCGCCGTGAGTTTACGCAATGCTTGTGACATCAGACGCGCTTGCAAACCCATGTGTGAGTCACCCATTTCGCCTTCGATTTCAGCTTTTGGTGTTAAAGCTGCAACCGAGTCGACAATAATTACGTCAACCGCAGCAGAGCGAACCAACATGTCACAGATTTCCAGTGCTTGTTCACCGGTATCTGGTTGCGACACTAATAGTTCGTCGACCTTAACCCCAAGTTTTTCTGCGTACACTGGGTCAAGCGCATGCTCCGCATCAACGAAAGCACATGTTTTACCCTGCTTTTGCGCTTCAGCAATAACTTGTAATGTCAGTGTTGTTTTACCGCTCGACTCAGGACCGTAAATTTCTATCACACGTCCACACGGTAAACCGCCTATTCCGAGAGCGATATCCAAACTTAATGAACCTGTCGAGATCGCTTCGATATCCATGGCACGATTATCGCCTAAGCGCATAATCGCACCTTTACCAAACTGCCGTTCGCTATATGCGCCATAATACCAAT
>JAMCWV010000163.1:0-6586 GCA_023481025.1 Gammaproteobacteria bacterium | reverse complement strand
GACCCAGTGTACGCAGAAAAACTTGAGGTGCCACCTGGCAGGCAAACTGATGATTCGTAGACCATGAAGCCCGAGCCGATGCAAGTCAATTGCTAGTAAGTATACTGGTTATCTATACAGTATCAAGCCGATTTGGCGATTTCTTACAAAACTTTCTTAATTATTTTAATAAGTACTTATTTATCAGATAGATAATGAGACAGGCGTGCTAATGCAAAGGCACAAGCTTGCTGCCGAACCTGTTGGCGGTCGCCTTGAAAGTACTGGATATCACTGTATAACTTCTTGCCAATCGCAAAACCAAAGCAAACCATGCCAACGGGCTTATTGCGGCTACCACCGTCAGGCCCGGCGATACCTGTTGTGCTCACTGCTACCGCAGTTTGCAACAAAAGCTGAGCACCGCGCGCCATCGCTAACGCACATTCTACTGATACTGCTCCGTGCTGTTCTAATACGACATCAGACACACCTAATACGTCGGTTTTAATTTGATTACTGTAACTCACCACGCTACCTTGAAACCAAGCGGAACTGCCGGCTAAGTCGGTACAAGCGTTCGCCACCCCACCACCGGTACAGGACTCTGCCGTGGCAAGTAACCAGTCATTGGCGACTAACTGTTTCGCCAGTTTCGCCACTGAATCGGCAATAGCGGGGATTTTTTGCGCAGTCATATACGATCCTTTACGATTTAAGCTTGGATTTTGCGTGCGAAAACGTGATCATAGCGAATTATGTTTCAACGACGCTCGACCATTATTCACGTGACGACAAAATAATAACAGGGACTCATGGCAGATTCAGCAACTTCGCATACACCAATGATGCAACAATATCTGGCGATTAAAGCACAGCACCCGGACATTCTGCTGTTCTATCGCATGGGCGACTTTTATGAGTTGTTTTATGACGATGCCGAGCGCGCCGCCGATTTGCTCGACATTACCCTAACTCAGCGTGGCCAATCTGCGGGTCGGCCTATTCCGATGGCTGGCGTTCCCTACCATGCCGTCGAAGGCTATTTAGCCCGCCTGATCAAGTTAGGTGAGTCGGTCGCTATTTGTGAACAAGTCGGCGATCCCGCTACCAGTAAAGGGCCAGTCGAGCGCCAGGTGGTGCGCATCATCACCCCTGGCACTGTCACCGACGAAGCACTCCTTGAGCCCGCTCGTGAGAATCTGCTCGTGGCCGTGGCGGCGGCCGATCGGGGGCGATGGGGATTAGCGTTAGTTGATATTGCGAGCGGCCGTTTTACCATTAGTCAGCTCGAACATGATGACGCCTTGCGCAGTGAACTCGAACGCTTGCAGCCGGCCGAGCTCCTACATCCTGAGTCGTTGTCAATCACTGAATTCGCACCGTCTGGGACAAAAACACGCCGTCGACCCGATTGGGAATTTAGCCACGACAGTGCGTTTGAATTACTTTGCCGGCAGTTCCAAACCCAAGACCTGCAAGGCTTTGGTATCGCCTCGAATCATCTCGGGATTGCTGCGGCTGGTTGCGTGCTGCAATACATTAAAGATACACAGCGCGCGAGCTTGCCGCATTTACGCGCGTTACGCCAGGAGCAGCGCAGTGAAGCGGTTCAACTCGACGCTATTAGCCGCAAAAACCTCGAAATTAGCCAGAATTTACAAGGTGGCCGCACCCACACGCTTATGGCGGTGCTAGACCGCTGCAAGACCCCGATGGGCGGTCGTCTACTACAACGTTGGTTACATCGTCCCTTACGCAGTCATGCGCGCATTAATGACCGCCTCAATAAAGTCACTGCATTGATTGACAGCGGCGCATGGTCGAATCTACAACCATTGCTCAACGACATCGGCGATATGGAGCGAATTCTAGCCCGTGTTGCACTCGGCAGCGCGCGGCCTCGCGACCTAACTCGCTTGCGCCAAGCCCTCACCACGCTACCTCGGGTGAACGACTGCATTCAAAGCGATGCTCTACAACAACAGTTTGCCGCATTACAACCCTTCACCGAATTGGCCGATTTACTCACGAACTCAATTGTCGAGCAACCTCCTGTACTTATCCGTGATGGCGGCGTGATCCGTGATGGCTATCATGCTGATCTCGATCGTTTTCGGGAGCTTAGTGCTGGCGGTACGCAGCAGCTCAACGAACTCGAGCAACGCGAACGCGAACGCACCGGCATTCACAATCTTAAAATTGGCTTTAACAAAGTTCACGGTTACTACATTGAATTAAGTCGACTCGCTGCCGATAAAGTCCCTGCGGAATATCAACGTCGCCAGACGTTGAAGAACGCGGAGCGCTATATCATCCCTGAACTGAAAACGTTTGAAGACTTAGTTTTACAAAGCCAAAGTCGTGCGTTAGCGCTCGAAAAGGAACTGTACCAAGACATTCTTAGTCGTTTGTTAGCCCAACTCGCAGACCTCCAAGAAACAGCAGCTTTGCTCGCTCGCCTTGATGTGCTCTGCTGCTTTGCCGAGCGTGCGGTGACACTCAACTACAGCCGACCAAACTTTCATGATGGTGAAGGTATTCACATTACGCAAGGTCGTCATCCTGTAGTTGAAACCGTTGCAACGCAGCCATTTATTGCCAATGACACGGAGTTTAACGACAACCAACGCTTGCAAATCATCACTGGGCCAAATATGGGCGGTAAATCAACCTATATGCGTCAAACCGCACTCATTGTATTACTCGCCCATACCGGCTGTTTTGTGCCGGCTCAAAGCGCTGAGATTGGCCTAGTCGATCGTATTTTCACGCGAATTGGTGCTGCAGATGAGCTCGCGTCTGGACGTTCAACCTTCATGGTCGAGATGACGGAAACCGCAAACATTCTTCACAACGCCAGCCGCAACTCGTTGGTACTAATGGACGAAATAGGTCGTGGGACTTCCACCTATGACGGTTTGTCATTAGCTTGGGCGTGCGCGGAGGCACTCCATGAAATCGGTGCCATGACTTTGTTTGCCACCCATTACTTTGAGCTGACAAGCCTTGCCGAGCACTTGCCGGCAACCTGTAATCGCCACGTGGATGCAACCGAGAATAACGACCAAGTCGCTTTTCTGTATCATCTGAAAAGTGGCGCGGCCAGCCGCAGCTTTGGAATACAAGTAGCCCGCCTTGCTGGCGTGCCGGAACGTGTTCTCAGTCGCGCCAAGCATTATTTGGCGGAACTTGAAGCCCGTTACCGCGACGACACCACGCCCCTAAATGGCGAAGCGGCAGCGCATGCCTTATCCCATACCACGCAACCTCAAAACGCGCAGCAACTCGGATTGGCCTTACCCATCGACACCGAACAGCACCCGCTATGGTTACGTTTAGCCGCGATTGAGCCAGACGAAATCAGTCCGAAACAAGCCCTAGCATTATTGTATGAGTTGAAGAAGTTGCAAAAATGAAACGAGCACCCGAGGGTGCTCGTTTGTCGCATGAATTTGCGCAGGCACTTAAATTGGCACAGGGTTAGTCGTCGGAAAAGATAGATTCGTTCGACAGCCCTTGCTGGCCCATAATGTCACGCAGACGACGAAGCGCTTCGACTTGAATTTGTCGCACTCGCTCCCGTGTTAAACCGATTTCGCGACCTACATCCTCAAGAGTGGCGGGCTCGTAGCCGAGGAGACCAAACCGGCGCGCGAGCACTTCTTTTTGCTTCGCACTTAGGTTATCCAGCCAAACTAACAGCCGCTCACGCAAGTCATCGTCTTCGAGAATGCCTTCCGGCCCCAACTCACTCTCATCAGCGATGATATCAAGCAAACCTTTCTCGCCTTCGCCAGACAAAGGAGTGTCAACTGAAGCAATCCGTTCATTAAGCCGCAGCATTTTAGTCACGTCTTCAACCGGACATTGTAAGCTTTTTGCAATATCTTCAGCAGTTGGCTCGTGTTCAAGCGTTTGCGCAAGCTCACGGGCTGCACGTAGGTATATATTCAATTCTTTGACGACATGAATGGGTAGTCGAATGGTGCGGGTTTGATTCATAATCGCGCGTTCGATGGTTTGTCGAATCCACCAAGTTGCATACGTTGAGAAGCGAAAACCGCGCTCTGGATCAAATTTTTCAACGGCTCGAATTAAACCCAGATTACCTTCTTCGATGAGGTCTAACAGAGCTAACCCACGATTTTGATAACGGCGAGCGATCTTAACCACCAAGCGCAGATTACTCTCAATCATGCGCTGGCGAGCTTTCATATCGCCTTTTAACGCCTTGCGCGAGAAAAACACTTCTTCTTCGGCACTCAATAATGGTGAGAACCCTATCTCGTTGAGATACAGTTGTGTTGCATCCAGTTTACGCTGGTACTTTGAACTATTCGCTAATGCTTCTTCAAGTTCCGCATCAATCTCTTCGCGCCCTTCGTCAACCGCAACATCGCCGGAAAACTCGAGATCATCAGCTTCGTTTTCTTGTTCGTTCTCTGCTTCTTCTCGCATGGCCCACCCCTAAAAACGGCTGCGGTAGCATTATCTTCTTGGTAAATAGTTCTCAGGATTAACTGAGTTACCGCGAAAACGTAGCTCAAAACGCAATCGTACATCTTCCCTACCACTGCTGCCCATGGTCGCAATTTGTTGACCGGATTCGACCCATTGTTGTTCTTGGACGAGAATCTGATCATTGTGACCGTAAGCGGTTATGTAATCATCACTATGTTTCAAAATGATTAACTGCCCATAACCTCGCAGTGCGGTACCTACGTAAACCACACGCCCAGCTGCGGCTGCATGCACCGGGTCGCCTCGCCGACCGGCAAACTCTAACCCGTTACCACCTGCTTGATTCGAAAATCGCCGAACCAATTGCGTTTGGCTTGGCCATTGCCAGCGAATCTCCGAATTTGATTGTTGCCGTTGCGGTGGCGATGCAGGGCGCGTCGACGGCGTTTGAGCAGAAGTGCTCGATGTCGTTGGCGCGACCGGCGGTGCCGACGCAACAGTTGGAGTCGAAGCAACCGAGGTTTGGCGACTAGCCTGCTGTTTTGGCGCTGTTTTTTCTTGGTTTACCGTATCACCATACTCGCTCTGAGTCGGTGTGGCAATAGGATTTACTATAACATTTGTCGAGTTTTTATCACTTTCGTTTACAGAACTGTTACGTTCTGCTATCTGCCGATCAACCGGTCGAGTCTCACGTAAACGTAAAGTCTGCCCAACAAAAATGGTGTAAGGGTCATGCAAATTGTTCAGTCGCGCTAGCTCTCGTAAGTCCATGTTAGCTCGAAACGCAATGGAATATAGCGTTTCGCCGCGTTGCACTTGGTGAGTTTCACCATGCAGCGAGGCCTTTTCATAGTCATGGACGCTAAATCCTCGATAAACATGATCAACCGGTGCCGGTCCCGTTGAACTGGAACAAGCCACTAATGTGAACACCATAACAAACAGAAAAAACGCCTGAGTACAGGGTTTGCTCAAATGGCAAAACCTGTGAAGAGACCCTTGCGTAAACCCCTGCTGTTGTAACACGTGGACTCCTGTCGACGGCTATTTAACGGACAATGAGATAGACAATAACAGCTAAAACAACCATAGCCCACCCGATCGTATCGAGATGTTGGCGCAAGTGTCTTTCCATAATCGGTCCGCCCCATCGCATGAGCCACGCCACAAGAAAAAAGCGCATGCTGCGACCAATAATCGAAGCGATGACAAACGGTAAAAACGCTATGGCAAGCACCCCTGCGGTGACCGTAAATACCTTATAGGGAATGGGCGAAAAACCAGCTAGAAAAATAACCCAAAAGCCCCACTCTGCAAACCAGCTCTGTGCTGCAACAAAACTATCTTGATAGCCGAAATATTCCAGTGCCGGAAGAACTAAAGGTTCAAAGGCTAGCATCCCAAGTAAATAACCAGCAATCCCACCAAGTACGGAGAAAATCGATGTTAATAGCGCAAAACGAAACGCTTTGTCTGGCTGCGCAATTGCCATAGGAGCCAGCATCACATCAACCGGGATTGGAAATATGACCGACTCGGCAAAACTAACACCGGCTAAAATGGAAGGTGCTCGCCGATGCTGAGCCCAAATAATTGCTTTGTCGTAGAGGGCGGTAAATACCTTCACGCTAAATCTCCCTGAATAAGCGGCACAAATTTCACTGCACCCTCGCTTTTTTGTTGATAGTCATCACCCTGGCGCTCGATCACGAGCAGCTCTTGGGACTGTGCGCCGACCGGTATAATCAAACGACCGCCGGCTGGATTGAGTTGTTCGAGTAGTTTCTCTGGAATTCGTTCCGCTGCTGCGGTGACGAGAATCGCATCAAATGGGGCTTTACTTGGCCAACCTTGCCAACCGTCACCATGACGCAGCTGAACATTATGTAAATCGAGGCGTTTGAGGCGACGTTGCGCTTGGTACTGCAGCGAACTAATCCGCTCAACGGAAAAAACTTTCGCAACGAGCTGCGCTAAAATAGCGGTTTGGTAACCTGAGCCAGTACCAATCTCTAACACCGACTGCGGCGCAGTGGCCAGAACCAATTCCGTCATTTTCGCAACCATGTAGGGTTGCGAGATAGTCTGCCCTTTGCCAATTGGCAATGCCGTGTTGTCATACGCTTGGTGCGCCAGGGTG